>NZ_JBSHAP010000049.1:0-59962 GCF_053611565.1 Kitasatospora sp. NPDC054795 | reverse complement strand
GGCGCGGAGGGGAAGTACCGCGCCGTCGGCCAGGGCTACGCCTCCGGCCTGGCCGGGATCGCCCAGGACTTCGGCGTGCAGATCTGACGCACCCGCGGTTCTCGTTTTCCGGGGCCCGGTCGCCTCAGCGCGAGGCGCGCAGCTCCGGCAGCTCGATCAGCTCGGTCTCGTCCTCCGGCGTCAGGTCCACCACGGTCGGCTCGCCCTGTCCGGGCCGCTCGGCCGGCTCCGCCGCCCGGGCCTCGGCCTCGGCCTTCGCGGCCACCGCCTCGTCGCCCACCACGTCCGCCAGGTCGGCGCGCTCCCCCAGCTCGGCGACGCTGCCCACCGCCGGCGCCGGGGCCGCCGGGCGCGCCGGAACGGCCGAGCCGCGGCCGAAGAAGCTGAAGCCCTGCCCGCGCGCCTGCCCGGACTGCGCCGGACGCGGCCGCTGCCGCTCCCCCGGCGCGGGCGCCGCGGCGGGCACGGCCGGAGTCCCGCCGAGCTGACCGACCGTCGCGGTCAGCGCCGGACGCACCGGCTCCGAACGCACCGGCTCCGGACGCACCGGCTCGGGACGCACCGGCTCGGGACGCACCGGCGACTGGGCGACCGGGGCCTGCCCCGGGGTGGGCACCGAGGGCGCCACCGGAGCCGGCACGGCCACCGGTGCGGGCACCGCGGCCGCCGGAACCGCCGGGGAGGCCGTGCCGACCGCCGGCTCCGCCGCACGCGCCCGCAGGGCGACCTCCGCACCCGCCGTACGCGCCCGCTGCGCCTCCTGCTCCGCCGCGCGGCGCTCCAGGTGCCGCAGCACCGACGCCGCCCGCACGTACGCGGCCGGGCTGGCCGGGTGCTTCGGACGGCTCGCGGCGAGCGCCCGCTGGGCCGCCTCGGCCTCCTTGAGCGCCTGCTCGGCGACGGTCACGGCCCGCTCGCGCAGCAGCCGGGCGATCTCGGTCTCGGCCTTCGCCAGCCGCGACTTCTCCGCCGTCAGCCGCCGCCCGAACCGGGTGGCCCGCTCCTCGGCGACCTCCGCCGCATACTCGGCCTCGGCCAACTGCTCCTCGAACCGCTCCTCGGCGCGCATCCGCTGGGCCGCGGACATCTCGGCGGCCGCCCGGGCCGCCTTGTCCCGCTGGCGCAGCAGCAGCGCGAAGCCGAGCGTCGCGATCACCGCCGCGACGCCCACCGAGCGCACCAGGATGGTGTCCTGACTGAAAAGCAGAGCGGCCAGTGCGGCGACCAGCAGTACGCCGGTGGCGGTGGGGGGGAAGGCCCGGCCGAGGACGGAGGAATGACGGTGGCGTCCGCGAGACATGTCCAAGAAACTAGCGTGCGAATTGGGGCCGTGTCAGCCCAGGGTCCCCTTCCGCCCTTGACAGGGTCCGGTTCTTACCGCACGTGCCCGGATTCTCACCCAAGATCACGAGGAAGGGGCTGCTCAGCGACGCCTCGGCGACGCCTCAGCGGTGCGAGGCCGCCTGACCGCCCGGGTCGTCGTGGTTCTCCGGCAACTTGCACACGTGCTGGATCCAGAGCGCCGCCGCTATCACCGCGGCCCCCGCCAGCACCGCGAGCCCGGCCGTCACGGCCTGGTCCTTGCGGGCCGACACGTCCAGCTCGCCCAGCAGGTAGATCCCGGCCCCCGCGTAGACGCCGGTGACCACCGCCGAGACCAGCGCGCTGGCCTGCCCCAGCACCACCGCCCGGGCCGCCAGCAGCGGGTCGACCCCCTTCGCCCCGGGCTGCCGCTCGCGCACCGCCTTCAGCCGGGCCCGCAGCGACAGCGCGGTCGCCAGCAGGATCACCGCCACCGCCGCCAGCACCACCGGCGCCGCGGCGGGCACGGCCGGCAGCGTGTCCACGGAGGCCCACAGCTTGGAGCCGGCCCAGGACAGCGCCGTCGTGGCGGCGGTGATGCCGATCAGCAGGCGGAGGCGAAGCAGCTTCACTCGGAGGAGGTCCTTCCCGGGTACCAGAACCGGCCGCCCGCCCGGTGGCCCGGCGCGGCGACGCCAAGCCACCGTACCGGGCCCGGCCGGGCGGACACCCGCGCGAACGACGGACACCTACTCGTACGGCCGGGCCCCCGGTCGAGTTCCCCGGGCGACGGCCCGGCTGTCGGCCCTCCGAGCCCGGCCCAGGGCCTACTCCGGCAGCGTCAGCCGGATGTCCTCGCGGCGCTTCACGCCCTGCGAGTCCGGGCCGCCCAGCGCGGTCAGCAGCTCGTCCACCCGCCCGTGCCCGGGCACCTCGGCCTCCGGCTGGGCATCCAGCCAGGGAGCGAGCACGAAGGCCCGCTCGTGCGAGCGCGGGTGCGGCAGCAGCAGCTGCGGGTCGTCGCTCAGCACGCCCTCGTAGGCCAGGATGTCAACGTCCAGGGTGCGCGGGCCCCAGTGGACGGTCCGCACCCGCCCGAAGGCGTCCTCGATGGCGTTGCCGCGCTCCAGCAGGTCCCGCGGGGGCAGCGAGGTGCGCAGCACCACGACCGCGTTGTAGTAGTTCGGCTGCTCCTCCGGCCCGCCGACGGCCTCCGTCTCGTACACCGCGGAGACGGCCTTGATGCTCAGCCCGGGGGTGTCGGCGAGCGCGTCGACGGCGCCCTGGAGGGTGTCCAGCCGGTTGCCCAGGTTGCTGCCGAGCGCGACGACCGCGCAGCGCTGGCTGTGCAGCGTGGTGTCGACGGAGTCCACCCGGTCCTCCAGGTCGAACGCGTTCGGCGTAGCGGTCCGGTCACTCGTGCTCATGCGCCCGCCTCGCTTCGCTCGGCAGAGGCATTCGCGCACGCACGCCTCTTGATCATTCGCTCGCTGCGCTCGCTCATCGGAAAACGTCCTCTACATCGGATACCGGGCGCGCGGTGGGGGTCATGCGCGGCCCCGGTGGATGGTCACGGTCACGTCGTCGAACGGCACGGTGATCGGGGCGTCCGGCTTGTGCACGGTGACCTCGACCTCCTCGACCGCTTCGTGCTTGAGGCACTGGTCGGCGATGCGCTGGGCCAGCGTCTCGATCAGGTCGACCGGCTCCCCGGAGATGATCGCGGTGACCTCCTCCGCCACCAGCCCGTAGTGCGCGGTGCGGGTGAGGTCGTCTCCGGCCGCGGCGGGGCGGGTGTCCAGGTACAGCACCAGGTCGACCACGAAGGTCTGCCCCTCGACGCGCTCACGCTCGAAGACGCCGTGGTGGCCCCGGGCACGCAGCCCCCGCAGGGTGACGCGGTCCAGCAAACGAATCACTGCTCCCAGTCGGACGGGCCCCACCCGGCGAAAAGCACGGACGGGCAGGGCGAAGGCAGGCAGCACGCCCGCCACTCCGTTTCGAATCTACCCGCGAGCACGGACAACGCCTGACCGTCCTACCCGGCACGAACCGACGCCACGCGCACCGATATGGCGATTGACGTGAACGTTCGGTGACCACTCGGAAATTCCCGGCGACTTTTCGGCACGGCATTTCCGCGGCCGCCGGAATCAGCTCTCCTCGTCGTCGTCCCCGCTGGTCAGAACGGGTGAACCGTGATGCGACCAGAGCTTCCACCCGGCCGGGGTACGGCGGAACAGATTCGTCGACACGACCTTTCCGCCGACCAGTGGTCCGAGCTCCCCCTCCTCCTCCGACTCGCCGCCGGACAGGATGTTCTCGGTGCACGTGACAAGGGCCACATCACCGTGCACCTCGGCCTCGACATCGGTCAGGAAGAACTGGATGTACTCCGTGTTCATCATGATCAGCATGTACGACCTGGTCACCTGCGCCCGGCCGCGGAGCACCGGCCAGCCCGGGTGCACGCACACCACGCCGCCCTTGTCGTCGGCGTCGGCGGCACCCAGCCAGGCCTCCTCGACCGCTTCCAGGTCCCCCCGTTCCAGCGCCTCGTAGAGCCCCCTGTTCGCCGCGAGCACGGCCTCCAGGTCCGCCTCGCGCGCCCGCCCGGCCGTGCCGCCGCTCAACCTGCCGTCACCTGTCACAGACCCTCCCTCACCCCAACCGCGCCGCGTGCTGCCAGGCCGCGACCACCCGGACGGCGTCCGCCGTGCCGGACACGTCGTGCACCCGCACCGCCCAGGCTCCGGCCCGGGCGGACAGCACCGACACCGCGGCCGTCGCGTCGTCGCGCTCCCGGGCCGGGCGCAGTTCCCCGGTTGCCGGGTCGGCGAGCAGCGTACCCAGGAACCGCTTGCGCGAAGCCGCCACGAGCACGGGACGGCCGAGCGCGGTGAGCGCGTCCAGCCGGCCGAGCAGCGCCCAGTTGTGCTCGGAGGTCTTGGCGAAGCCGAGCCCCGGGTCGAGGATCAGCTGGTCCTCCTTGACCCCGGCCGCCAGCAGCGCGTCCACCCGGTCGGTCAGCTCGGCGACCACGTCCCGCACCACGTCGTCGTAGACCGCCGTCGCGTACATGTCGGCGGACTGCCCGCGCCAGTGCATCACCACGAAGGGCGCGCCGGTCTCGGCGACCACCCGGGCCATCGCCGGATCGGCGAGGCCGCCGGAGACGTCGTTGACGATCGCGGCGCCGGCCTCGACGGCGCGCTCGGCGACCGTGGCGCGCATGGTGTCCACGGAGACCATCACCCCGGCGTCGGAGAGCTCGCGCACCACCGGGAGCACCCGGCGCAGCTCCTCCTCCTCGGACACCCGCTGCGAGCCCGGCCGGGTGGACTCGCCGCCGACGTCCACCAGGTCCGCGCCGCGGGCCCGCAGCGCGAGGCCGTGCGCGATCGCCTTGGCGGGGTCGTGCCACATCCCGCCGTCCGAGAAGGAGTCGGGCGTGACGTTGACCACGCCCATCACGGCGCAGCGCTCCAGCCGCGGCAGACCGGCCGGCAGGGAGAAGGACGGCGAATCGTTCATGCTTCCCATTATCGAACGGGGCCCCCGCCGAGGATGCTCGGCGGGGGCCCCGTTCCGTGTCGGCGGCCGGCCCCGGAGGGCGGTGACGGGTCTCAGGCGGCCTCGGTGACCTCACGGGTCGACGGGACCGGCATCAGCCCCTCGCGCTGGCGCCGGCGGCCGAAGCGCGGCATGCCGAGCGTGATGAAGGCCTCCGCCTGCATCGCGGCGAAGCCGATCCGCGGCAGGTCCCGGGTGCTCGGGAAGACCAGGAAGCGCGGCTCCCACTCGGGCTGGAACTTGGCGTTGAACTTGTACAGCGACTCGATCTGGAACCAGCGCGACAGGAAGACCAGCAGCCCGCGCCAGGCGCGCAGCACCGGGCCCGCGCCGATCCGCTCGCCGCGGGCGAGCGCCGAGCGGAACATCGCGAAGTTGAGCGACACCCGGCGCACGCCCATCGCGGGCACCGCCTGCAGCGCGGCGACGATCAACAGCTCGTTCAGGCCCGGGTCGGCGGCGCGGTCGCGGCGCATCAGCTCCAGCGAGATGCCGTCCGGCCCCCAGGGCACGAAGTGCAGCACGGCCTTCAGGTCGTCGCCCTCCTCGCCCTCCTCCGGGGCCTTGTGGGCGGTGACCACCACGCAGTCGTCGTCCAGCGGGTCGCCGAAGCGGCCGAGGGCCATCGAGAAGCCGCGCTCGGTGTCGGTGCCGCGCCAGCGGGCGGCGGCGTCGGCGATCCGGTACTTCTCCTCCGCGGTGAGCTCGGAGACCCGGCGCACCTGGCAGGAGTAGCCGTTGCGCTCGATCCGCTTGACCATCTGGCGCACGTTGCGCATGGCCCGGCCGGAGAGCGAGAAGGAGGCGGTGTCCACGATCGCCTCGTCGCCCAGCTCCAGCGCGTCCAGGCCCGCCTCGCGGGTCCAGACCTCGCCGCCGACCTCGCTGCACCCCATCACGGCCGGCACCCAGGCGTGCTCGCGGGCCTCGGCCATGAACACCTTGATCGCGCCGGGCCAGGCCTCGACGTCGCCGACCGGGTCGCCGGAGGCCAGCATCACGCCGGAGACCACCCGGTAGGAGATCGCGGCCTTGCCGGTGGGCGAGAACAGCACGCTCTTGTCGCGGCGCAGCGCGAAGTACCCGAGCGAGTCCCGCTCGCCGTGCCGCCCGAGCAGCTCGCGGACCTTCTCCTCGTCCTCCGCGGTCAGCTCGGGCTTCGGCTTGCCCGGGCGCAGCGCCAGGTAGGCGGTGGTGAAGGCGGTCAGCAGGCCGAGCCCGCCGAGCAGGTAGGCGACCAGGTCGGACATCCGGACGTTGTTGTACCGGACCGGGCCCTCGAAACCGAACAGCCCGTACCCGACGTGCTGCAGGCGCTCGGTCAGGCCGGGGTGGCCGATCTCGTACTTGGTCCGGGTGCTCACGATCAGCAGGCCGAGCAGCACGCTGAGGACGCCCATGACGACCAGGTTGACCAGCGCCCGCCAGCGGGTGCGCGGGTCGGCCTTGGCGTAGAACTCGCGCTGGTGGACCAGCATCACGACGAGGAGCACCAGCGAGACGACCGCCGGGCCGATCTGGTGCCAGCGCACGATGTGCAGTCCGGCGCTGACCGGCAGCAGCACGCAGACCGCCCGCCAGGCCCGCCGCTTGCGGCGGCGCAGCGCGTGCGCCAGCGGCACCAGCAGGATGCCGACCATCAGCGCGCCGACCGCCGCCAGGCTGGTGGTGCCGCCCGGCAGCTGCCCCGCGAAGGTGTGCACCTTGGTGTGCCGGAGCTTGGGGAACACCGCGCTGGCGATGTCCACGAGCCCGATCAGCAGACAGGCGTAGCCGACCGCCCCGGGGAGCCAGGCCCTCGGGACGGCGGACGCCTGGTTGCGCAGCGTCTGCAGGCCGCGGCGACGGCGCGGCGGCTGCTCGGGGCTCGGCTCAACGGACACGGGAACGCTCATGGAAGCTCAGCGTAGAGGCTGCGGTGCGGTGTCCTGTCACTCCGGGGGAGGACGCGTGATGGACCTTCATGCCTATTCCTTCATCAGGCAATGCGCATACCAAGGACCCGGAAACGATCGGTAAACCGGGTCCGTGGTCGCGCTGCGGGTTGAGCCGGCGGTGGGAGCCGGGGGCCCGCCGCAGCGTGGTGCGACAGGACCCTCCGGGACGCGTTACGTACGGTGGACGCCGCATTCTAGGGCGCCGGTTGCCTGCGGTTCCCCCCGCCCTTCCCAGCCCGCCCGGCGTCCGGACGGCCTAGCCGCGGTGGCCCGGCCTGATGGACCGCCAGACCATGAAGCCTGCACCGCCCGTGTCCCACCGGAAGGCCGACGGCATGGAACTGACCAGCGACGCGCTGGTGAACTCGCTGCTCGCACTCGGCGTCGCGGCAGTCGTCGCGACCCTGTGGGTCTGGCCGCGGCTGGCGCCCCAGCGGCCGCTGCCGGTGCTCGGCCGGATCGGACTGCTGACTGTCGTTCAGGCCTCGGTCCTGGCCGTGCTCGCGCTGTCGGTGAACAACTCCTTCGGGTTCTACACCTCCTGGGACGACCTGCTCAGTCCGGGCGGCGCCAAGCTCGCGCTGACCGGCAGCGCGAACCACAAGGGCGGCACCCCGGTCTCGGACGCGCTGGTCCAGCCCACCACCGAGGGCGGCCTGGAGACCATCACCAACCTGCCGAAGGGCCCGCCCGAGGAGGTCGGCAGGATCGAGTCGGTCCGGGTCAGCGGCAAGGAGACCGGCTTCTCCGACCAGATGTTCGTCTACCTGCCGCCCGCGTACTTCGACCAGAAGCTCGCCCTGGTCCGCTTCCCCGTCCTGCTGGCCATCGCCGGCTACCCGGGCACCACGCTGAACCTGCTGCACGAGCTCCCGTTCGCCCAGACCGCGATCGACCTGCAGCGCTCCGGCAGGATGCCGCCGACCGTCCTGGTGATGGCCCGCCCGGCCGTCGTCCCGTCCCGGGACACCGAGTGCGTGGACGTCCCCGGCGGGCCGCGCACCGAGACCTGGTTCGTCAAGGACGTGCCCGAGGCCATCCGCAGCAGCTACCGGGTCGGCCGCACCGCCGGCTCCTGGGGCACCCTCGGCTACTCCACCGGCGGCAGCTGCGCGCTGCGCCTGGCGATGCGCTTCCCGAACGTCTACGGCAACGCGGCGAGCCTGCACGGCGACTTCACCGTGCGCCAGGACAACTACACCGGCGGGGACCTCTTCAACGGCGACAAGGCGCTGACCCAGCAGCACGACCTCGGCTGGCGGCTGCAGAACCTGCCCGTCCCGGCGCTCAACCTGCTGGCGGTCTCCACCCGCACCGAGGGCGACTACCCCCAGACCGTCCAGTTCGTCGACGAGGCCACGCGGGCCGCGGCGGCCAACCCGCAGTTCACGATCGACTCGCTCTACCTGGACGACGGCGGGCACAACTTCGACAGCTGGACCAGGGAGCTCCCGGCCACCCTCGAATGGCTGGGCTCACACCTGGGCTAGGCCCCGGCGAGGACCCGGCTAGGACAGGTGAGTGATTACCGCCGGCCGGCCCGGACGGCCGGCGGCCCGGGGGGAACGTATCGCGACCGCCCGTCGGCCACCGCCGGGCACCGCCCCGGACCCGCGCAGGAGGCACCGTGCTGAGCACCCGCTCGCTCTTCGACGAGATCTACCGGAACGACCAGGCGTACCAGCTGTTCTGCAGCATCGCGGCCGACGGCGAGGACCAGGGCGGTTGGGAGAACGAGCGGATCACCACGCTCACCCGGGACCCGGTCCTCGCCCCGAAGGTGGCCCGGCACGGTGCCGACGAGCGCAAGCACGGCCGGATCTTCACCCAGCTGCTGCACAAGCGCGGCCTGCCCAAGGTGCCGGTGCCGGACGAGGCCGACTACTGCATGCTGCTGGAGCGCCAGGGCGTCGGCCTCTCGCACGAGCGGCTGAACAGCGACGTCCCGCTGACCGACCGCGAGATCATCACCTACCTCGTGCACAGCCGGGTCACCGAACAGCGCGCCGCCGAGCAGATGCGCCTGCTGGTGAAGGTGTACCAGGACAACCCCGACCTCGGCCGGGCAATGCGGATGATCTCCGCCGACGAGGACAACCACCTCGCCTACTGCCACGAGGAGCTGCTGCGGCTGGTCTCCGAGGGCCACGGCCCGTACATCCGGCACGCCCTGGAGACCAGCGCCCGCGGCGAGATCCGCACCCACCGGGACGTCGGCCTCGCCGTCACCTCCCGGATGGCCCGGATCCTGCGCTGGCCGCGCTGGCAGCTCACCCTGGTCACCCTCGGGGTGCGGGCGCTCTACCTGTACGACCATGCCTACGGCTGGCGCCGGATGGTCACGCTGCGGATGCCGGAGCGCCGCGACGCGCTGGGCACCCCGGCCCCGCCCCACGCGGAGCACGAGGTGCTCTGAGCACCGCCCGGCCGGTGCCCCTAGCGGCCGATGATGAGGCTCATCGCCTCGGCCCGGGTGGCCGGGTCGCGCAGCTGGCCGCGCACGCAGGAGGTGATGGTCTTGGCGCCGGGCTTGCGGATGCCGCGCATCGACATGCACATGTGCTCGCACTCGACCACGACGATCGCCCCGCGCGGCTCCAGGATCCGCATCAGCGCGTCGGCCACCTGGCTGGTCAGCCGCTCCTGCACCTGCGGCCGGCGGGCGTAGACGTCGACCAGCCGGGCGAGCTTGGACAGCCCGGTGATCTTGCCGCTGGTGGACGGGATGTACCCGACGTGGGCCACGCCGCGGAACGGCACCAGGTGGTGCTCGCAGACCGAGGTCAGCTCGATGTCCTTGACCAGCACCATCTCGTCGTGGCCGAGGTCGAAGGTGGTGGTGAGGACGTCCTCGGGCTCCTGCCACAGGCCCGCGAATATCTCCTTGTAGGCCCGCGCGACCCGGGCCGGGGTCTCCCGCAGGCCCTCGCGGTCCGGGTCCTCCCCGACGGCGAGCAGCAGCTCGCGGATGGCGTCCTCGGCCCGCTTCTGGTCGAAGGTACCGACGGCGGGCGGACCGTCGAACGTCACCGGGTCGATCATGCGGGCCTCGCTTATGTATCGGAAGACTCTGGCTGAACAGCACGGATGCCGCGCCTCCAGGGTACAAACCCTGGTGACGCGGCATCCATTCCCTGCGGAGCGGGGGTCAGCCCTCGGTCGGCGGCTCGGCCGTCGGCAGCGGCGGGAGCTTCACGACGTCCACCGGAGCGCTCTCGACGGAGGCGGCGCCGTTGGTGAGCGCCAGCTCCTTCGGGGACTGCACCGGCGGCCGGGTGGACGGCGTGCGACGGGAGGAACCCGTCCAGGCCGGCCGGGCCGGGCGCTTGACGATCGGGGCGAAGACCTCGGCGATCTGCTCCTTGTTCAGGGTCTCCTTCTCCAGGAGCTCCAGGACCAGGTTGTCGAGCACGTCGCGGTTCTCGACCAGGATCTCCCAGGCCTCGTTGTGCGCCGTGTCGATGAGCTTCTTGACCTCCTCGTCGACCAGCCCGGCGACCTCTTCCGAGTAGTCGCGCTGGTGGCCCATCTCACGGCCCAGGAACGGCTCCGAGTTGTCGTTGCCGAACTTGATCGCACCCAGGCGCTCGGTCATGCCGTACTGGGTGACCATGGCCCGGGCCGTCGCGGTGGCCTTCTCGATGTCGTTCGAGGCGCCCGTGGTCGGGTCGTGGAAGACCAGCTCCTCCGCCGCGCGACCGCCCATCATGTAGGCGAGCTGGTCGAGCATCTCGTTGCGGGTGGTGGAGTACTTGTCCTCCTCCGGCAGCACCATGGTGTAGCCGAGGGCCCGGCCGCGGGACAGGATGGTGATCTTGTGCACCGGGTCGCTGTACTGGCAGGCCGCCGCGACCAGGGCGTGGCCGCCCTCGTGGTACGCGGTGATCTTCTTCTCCTTGTCGGACATGATCCGCGTGCGCTTCTGCGGACCGGCCACGACACGGTCGATCGCCTCGTCCAGGATGCCGTTGTCGATCAGCTTCTTGTCCGAACGGGCGGTCAGCAGCGCCGCCTCGTTGAGGACGTTCGACAGGTCGGCACCGGTGAAGCCGGGGGTGCGCTTGGCGACGGCCGACAGGTCGACGTCGGGCGCGATCGGCTTGCCCTTCTGGTGCACCTTGAGGATGTCCAGCCGGCCCTGGAGGTCGGGGCGCTCCACCGCGATCTGGCGGTCGAAGCGGCCCGGGCGCAGCAGCGCCGGGTCCAGGATGTCGGGGCGGTTGGTCGCGGCGATCAGGATCACGCCGCCCTTGACGTCGAAGCCGTCCATCTCGACCAGCAGCTGGTTGAGGGTCTGCTCGCGCTCGTCGTGGCCGCCGCCGAGGCCCGCGCCGCGGTGCCGGCCGACGGCGTCGATCTCGTCGACGAAGACGATCGCCGGGGCGTTCGCCTTGGCCTGCTCGAAGAGGTCGCGGACGCGGCTGGCGCCGACGCCGACGAACATCTCGACGAAGTCCGAGCCGGAGATGGAGTAGAACGGCACCCCGGCCTCGCCCGCGACGGCGCGCGCCAGCAGGGTCTTGCCGGTACCGGGCGGGCCGTAGAGCAGCACGCCCTTGGGGATCTTGGCGCCGACGGCCTGGAACTTGGCCGGCTCCTGGAGGAACTCCTTGATCTCGTGGAGCTCCTCGACCGCCTCGTCCGCGCCGGCGACGTCGGCGAAGGTGGTCTTCGGGGTGTCCTTGGTGAGCAGCTTGGCCTTGGACTTGCCGAACTGCATGACCCGGGAGCCGCCGCCCTGCATCTGGTTCATCAGGAACAGGAAGACCAGGACGATGATCACGATCGGGAGCATCGACAGCAGCAGGCTGACGAAGGTGCTCTGCTTCTCGGGGCTGATCGTGTAGCCCTCGGCGAGCGTGCTCTGGTCCTTGTCGTTGACCTGCGCCTGCAGCTTGTCTGCGATGGCGACGCCCTGGTCGCCGATGTACGAGGCCTGGAACTTGGTGCCGGACGGGGCCTTGCCCGTACCGGAGCTGGGCAGTGTGGCGCCGTCCTTCAGCTGGATCTTGATCGTGTTCGAGTCACCGGTGGTGATCTGCGCCGACTTGACGTTGTGCGCGTCGATCGCCGCGACGACCTGACCGGTGTCCACCGTCTTGTAGCCGTTCGAGTCCGAAACGACCTGCATCAGTACGATGACGGCGAGGACGGCCAGCACGATCCACATGATCGGCGCACGGAAGTATCGCTTGACGTCCATCCATGCGGGGCGTTGCCGCCCCGTCCCTCCTGCCACTCAACGGCGCCGAGGACTGTTGACCGCGGCGCGTCCGAATTGATGCTCATGTGAAGAGCGGTTTATTGGACCGTACCGCAGTCCGACCCACCCATGGCGGGAGCACGGCGACACGGCTTTGGTTCTCTGTCTCCCGGGTGCAACGGGCGGGAACGGCCCACTGTTCCCGCCCGTCGCCCGAACGGGGACCTCAGCCGCCGTAGACGTGCGGCGCGAGGGTGCCGATGAAGGGAAGGTTGCGCAGCTTCTCCGCGTAGTCCAGGCCGTAGCCGACCACGAACTCGTTGGGGATGTCGAAACCGACGTACTTCACGTCGATCTCGACCTTGGCCGCGTCCGGCTTGCGGAGCAGGGTGCAGACCTCCAGCGAGGCCGGACCGCGCGAACCCAGGTTGCCCAGCAGCCAGGACAGCGTCAGACCGGAGTCGATGATGTCCTCGACGATCAGGACGTCACGGCCGGCGATGTCGGTGTCCAGGTCCTTCAGGATCCGCACCACGCCGGAGGACTTGGTGCCCATGCCGTACGAGGAGACGGCCATCCAGTCCATGGTGACCTGCGAGTGCAGGGTCCGGGCCAGGTCGGCCATGACCATCACAGCCCCCTTGAGGACGCCGACGATCAGCAGGTCCTTCCCTGCGTAGTCCCGGTCGATGCGCTCGGCCAGCTCAAGGAGCTTGGCGTCGATCTCGTCCTTGCTGATGAGCACCTTCGCGAGGTCAGCGCCCATGTCGTTCTGGTCCACCGGGGATACGTCCTCAAACGTTCGGGGTCTGTGTGGCCGGCGGTCGGCTCCCCCGGGGCATGCCTCGCCCGTCAGTCGCCCTGCCGCCGAAAGACCAGCGTGCCACACCTGCGGGTGGCCTCGACTCCCCCGGGTAGGTGCAGCGGGCCCTGTCCGCGCCATCCGGTGACCAGCAGGTCGATCGTCTCCAGGTGCCGGGCGAACAGGTCCCCGGCCGGACAGCCCGCCCGCAGCGCGGCCCTGCGCAGCACCCGGCGGCGCACCGCGGGCGGCAGTTCGGCCAGTTTCACGGCGTCCAGGGCGCCGTCGCCCGTACGGAGGTCGCGTTCGGCCAAAGAGGCCCACTGGTCGAGGGCGTCGGCGTCGTCGCGGAACAACCGGGCGGTCCGGGCCAGCGCCTCGACCACGCCACCGCCCAGGTGCTTCTCCAGGACCGGCAGCACCTCGTGGCGGACCCTTGAGCGGGTGTAGGCGGGATCACAGTTGTGCGGGTCGTCCCAGACCGGGATCGACTGGGCGGCGCAGGCCTGCCGGGTGGCGGCCCGGTCCAGCTCCAGCAGCGGGCGGCGGTAGCGGCCCTTGTGGGCGGGCATCCCGGCCAGCGAACGGGCGCCGGAGCCGCGGGCCAGTCCCAGCAGCACGGTCTCGGCCTGGTCGTCCCGGGTGTGGCCGAGCAGCACCGCGATCGCTCCGTGGCGGTCGGCGGCCGCGTCCAGGGCGGCGTAGCGGGCGTCCCGGGCGGCGGCCTCCGGGCCCCCGGCGCGGCCGACCCGCACCGGGACGGCCTCCACCGGGTCGAGGCCGAGCGTGCGCAGCCGGTCGGCCACCTGGGCGGCGCGCTCGGCGGAGCCGGCCTGGAGGCCGTGGTCGACGGTGACGGCGCCGACCCGCAGGCCGATCTTGGGGGCCTCGAAGGCGGCGGCGATGGCCAGCGCCATCGAGTCCGCGCCGCCGCTGACCGCGACCAGGATCAGCGGTGAACCGGGCGCGGCCGGGGTGCGGGGCAGCCCGGAGGGGTGGCGCGCGGCGTTGCCGATCAGGGTGGTGCCGACCGCGGCGCCCACCAGCGGCGCCCCGGCCGGGCGCTCGCGGGGCTCGCGCACGGGCGCGGTGAAGGTGGTACCGGCCTCGGCGGCGAGGTCGGTGAGCGTACGGCGAACGGCCAGGCGTATCGCGGCGACAGCGGGGTGAGGGCCCACGGCGGAAGACTCCTCGTCGGAGGGGACAGGACTCGCGGCGGACGCGGCGGGGACCGCGCACCGCATGAGCGCCCTGTTACCGGGCGCTCACAGATGGTGGCAGAAAGGAGCGACCCGCTACGCCACCCGCGCCACCGGTACGACCACCGTCCCACGTACGGGTGAATGAAGAAACGCTTCTTCACCCATCGTCTGGCCGATTGGACCACTCGTACGAGCGGGTTTGACCGACGCGCGCCGCTTGCCGCCCGGCTCACGGCGCGCCCGCGTCAGGAGCACCCGCTCAGCGGGCCACCCGGGCCACCCAGGCGGCCGGATCGTGGATCTCGTCCTTGGTCGGCAGGGTGTTCGGGGAGGTCCACACCCGGTTGAACCCCTCCATGCCGACCTGCTCCACCACGCCGCGCACGAACACCGCGCCGTCCTGGTACTGGCGCAGCTTCGCGTCCATGCCGAGCAGCCGGCGCAGCAGCAGGTCGAGCCGGCTGGCGCCGCGGTCCCGGCGCTGCTGGAACTTCTCCCGGATCTCGGCGACCGTCGGCACCACGGCCGGGCCGACGCCGTCCATCACCACGTCCGCGTGGCCCTCCAGCAGCGACATCACGGCCGTCAGCCGGCCGAGGATCTCGCGCTGCGCGGGCGACTGGACGATCTCCAGCAGGTTCCCGGACGAGGCGCTCTCCCGGTTGCCGCCGCCCGGCAGGCCGCCGAACGAACCGGCCGCGTCCCGCAGCCGCTCCAGCAGGGCGCCCGGGTCGACGTCCGTCTCGGAGAGGAAGGACTGCACCTCGGACTGGATGTGGTCGCGCAGCCACGGCACCGCGGTGAACTGCGTCCGGTGCGTCTCCTCGTGCAGACAGACCCAGAGCCGGAAGTCGGACGGGTCGACGTCCAGCTCCCGCTCGACGTGCACGATGTTCGGCGCCACCAGCAGCAGCCGGCCCGGCCCGGGGCCGTCCGGCCCCAGCCGCGGCTTGTCGAACAGCGCCGCCGGGCTGTCCGGCGCCTCCAGCGGGGGCCCCGCCGGGGCGAAGGTCTCGTACTGGCCCAGCACCTTGGTGGACAGGAACGCCAGCAGCGCCCCGACCTCGATCCCGGTGGCCTTCTCGCCCACCGCGCCGAACACCCCGGCCGTCGCGCTGTTCGCCCGACGCGCCTGGAGCTTCTCCACCAGTGGCTGGACGACCGTGCGGAAACCCGCCACGTTGGCCCGGATCCAGCCGGGTCGGTCCACCACCAGCACCGGCGTCGCCGCGGCCCGGGACAGGCTGGACGAACGCATGCCGGTGAACGCCCGCACGTGCTCCTCCGCCTCCAGGGCGTGCCGGCGGAGCTCGGCGACCACCGCCGCCGCTTCCTCCCGGCTCACTTCCGGCCCCGGCCGCACCAACCTGGTCGCGGTTGCGACCGCGAGGTTCCAGTCGACCATGTCAGCACCGCCACTCGCGCTCGTCATGCCCTCACCGTACGTGCTCCCCACCACCGGCGGCAGCCACCCGCGGCCAAGACCTCTCCCCCGGCGGCCGATCGGCACGGCCGGCGCGACGGGACGGGCGGGGCCGGGTCAGTGGCAGCCGCAGCCGCCGAGGCGGCCGGCGACCCGGTCCATGGCGGCGCGGGCGGTGTCGGCGGGGGCGGTGGTGCGGGTCATGACGGCGAAGGCAAGGAGGCGGCCGTCGGCGTCGACGACGGTGCCCGCGAGGGTGTTGACGCCGTTGAGGGTGCCGGTCTTGGCGCGGATCAGACCGGCCGCGTCGGCGGCGCCGGACCCGGAGCCGTAGCGCTTGTTGAGGGTGCCGGTGAAGCCGGCGACCGGGAGGCCGGTGAGCACCGGGCGCAGGGTGGGGTGCTGCTCGGAGGCGGCCAGCGCGAGGAGCCGGGTCAGGACGGCGGGCGGGATCGCGTTGCCCGGGTGCAGGCCGCTGCCGTCGTTGAGCACCACGCCGCCCATCGGCACCCCGAGCCGGGTGAGCTCCTGGGTGACGGCCGCCGCGGCGCCCTCGAAGCTCGCCGGCTGGTGCGCGGCGACGGCGACCTGACGGGCCATCGCCTCGGCGAGCTGGTTGTCCGAGGTGGTCAGCAAGCGCTCCACCAGCCGGACGACCGTCGGCGAGAAGACGTCGCCGAGCGGGGCCTGACCGGAGGCGGTCGGGGCGGGGGCGGGCGCCGCGGCCGGGGCGGCCTTGCCCGTCACCGTGATGCCGCGGGCCCTGAGCAGGGCGGCGAAGGTCTCGGCGGCCGCGGCCGCCGGGTCGGCGACCCGGTCCGGCGCGTCCTCCCGGCTCTTCGGGTCCACCCTGCCCTCGTCCACCATCAACGGGACCACCAGGGCGATGTTCTGCCCGTCGTGGTTCCGGTGCTGCGGGCTGCCCGCGTACAGCGACAGGTCGTAGTCCAGCCGGACCGTCGTGGTGCCGAGGTTCTTGAGGGTGTCGGCGGTCTGCCGGGCGAGGAGGTCCAGCGAGGCGGGGGCGGTGTCGGCGTCGGCCGGCTGCCCGCCGATCTGCACCTGGTCGGCGGGCAGTGCGGTGAGCGTCGGATCGCCGCCGCCGACCAGGGTGATCGTGCCCGGGTCCGCGCCCCGGACCACCCGGGTGTGCAGCCGGGTGTCCGCCGGGATGAGGGACAGGGCCGCGATCGCGGTGGCCAGCTTGGTGGTGGAGGCGGGGGTGGCCGGGGTGTTCTCCCCGGAGCCGTAGAGGAGTTGGCCGGTGGCGGCGTCCGCGACGGCGAAGGTGACCTCGCCGAGGCTCTTGTCGGCGAGGGCGGCGGCGAGCGCCTGCTGGAGGCCCTGCGCGGTGGGGACGGCGGCGCCCGTGGCGCCGTCCACGGCGGCCAGGACGGCGCCCGGCGCGGGCGCCGGGCGTGCGCCGGGCGCGTCGCTGCCGCCGGCGGTGGGGGCGGCGGGCCCGGAGGCCACGGGCGGCACGGCCCGACGGGTGGGCTCGGCACCCGGACCGTCGTTCGACCGCGGTCCGGCGCCGCCCTTCCCGTGGTCGCCCTTCCCTCGGTCGCGGCCGCCCTGCCCGTCGTGGTCCTCGTCCTCTCCCCGCCCGGCACTGTGCCCACCCGGCGGCGGGGACGGCTGCGCGTACGCACCACCCGAGGTCAGGACCGTACCGACGACCAGCAGCGCCGCTCCGACCAGCCCCGCGGCCGTCCCCCCGCGACGGCGCGCCGCCCCTCCCCCTGCTCCCACCGACCGGACCCTTTCCCGAGCACTCGCTCCCGTAGGAGACACTTGGATTCTGTCAGTCCCTACCTTGGAGGAACCGTTGGAGTTCGACGTCCTTATCGAAATCCCGAAGGGCTCTCGTAACAAGTACGAGGTCGACCACGAGACCGGCCGTCTGCGGCTCGACCGGATGCTCTTCACCTCGACCCGCTACCCGGCCGACTACGGCTACGTCGAGGGCACCCTGGCGGACGACGGTGACCCGCTGGACGCCCTGGTCATCCTGGACGAGCCGACCTTCCCCGGTTGCCTGATCAAGTGCCGCGCCATCGGCATGTTCAAGATGACGGACGAGGCGGGCGGCGACGACAAGCTGCTCTGCGTCCCGGCGACCGACCCGCGCTGGGAGCACCTGCGCGACATCCACCACGTGTCGGAGTTCGACCGCCTGGAGATCCAGCACTTCTTCGAGGTCTACAAGGACCTGGAGCCCGGCAAGTCCGTCGAGGGCGCCGACTGGGTCGGCCGCGCCGAGGCCGAGGCCGAGGTCACCGCTTCGATCAAGCGTCTGGCGGAGCAGGGCGGCCACTGAGCCGTCGTTCCGATCTCATTCGATCGAGAGCGGTTCGAGGCAGGTCGGGACAGCCCGGGGCCGGGGTTCGCGGATTTCTTCCGCGGGCCCCGGCCTCTGTCGTTTCCGGGGACGGGACGGTTTGCCGACACCCTGTCGGCATGATGTGAAGTTAGGTTAGGTTAACCAAAATATTCGGCCCGACCCGAACGGCCGACCCGAACGGCCG
Source organism: Kitasatospora sp. NPDC054795 (assembly GCF_053611565.1). Taxonomy (NCBI): domain Bacteria; kingdom Bacillati; phylum Actinomycetota; class Actinomycetes; order Kitasatosporales; family Streptomycetaceae; genus Kitasatospora; species Kitasatospora sp. NPDC054795. The sequence continues at coordinate 41,992 of NZ_JBSHAP010000049.1, read as the reverse complement.
ACCCCGAACCCTGGAGGCCGCATGCCCACGCCCGCGCCCGCCCCGTTCTCCACCGTGCTCCGCACCGCCAGCAGCGAGGAGCACGAGGCCGCCGAGCAGTCCACGTTCATGAGCCGGCTGCTGGGAGGCCGACTCGGGATCGAGGCGTACGCCGCGGGGCGGTCGGCAGCTCGGCGTCCTTGTCGAAGGCGAGCGTGGCGCTGACCGGGTCCAGGGCCGTACCGGCCGGGTAGTTGGAGAACGCCGGCACGCCCTCGGCCGTGAGGGTGGCCGGGACGTTCGCCAGCGTGACCACGCCGCCGACCGGCTTCAGCGCGGAGGCCGGAACGTCGAGCCTGGCGATCCTGGCACCGCGCAGCGAGGTCGACGCGCCGTCCGGGGGCCTGCCGTTGACGCCGGCGGTCAGGAACGCCCCTGGAAACCGCCGATCGTCAGGGGCGCACCCCGCTGCTGCTGCTGGACGAACCGACCGCCGCCCTCGACCTGCGCCACCAGGAGCTGGTGCTGCGGGTCGCCCGGGCCCGGGCCGCGGCCGGGGACGGGGTGGTCGTGGTGCTGCACGACCTGTCCCTGGCGGCGGCCTACGCGGACCGGGTGGTCCTGCTGACGGACGGGACGACGGTCGCGGACGGTCCGGTCGCCGAGGTGCTGCGGGCCCCGCTGCTCAGCGAGGTGTACGGGCACCCCGTGGAGGTGCTGGCGCACCCGCGCACCGGGGTGCCGCTGGTGCTGCCGGAACGCGGCTGAACCGGGGCGGTCCTGCCGGGCGGCCTGGTCGGGCTTCCGGGCCCGGTCAGTCCTCCAGCCGGAAGCCGACCTTGATGCACACCTGGTAGTGCTTGATCCGGCCCTCCTCCAGGTGGCCCCGGACCTGCGAGACCTCGAACCAGTCGAGGTTGCGCAGCGTCCGGGAGGCGCGCTCCACCCCGTTGCGGATCGCGGCGTCGACGCTCTCGGTCGAGGACCCGACGATCTCGGTCACCCGGTACACATGGTCGGTCATGGCGGACTCCTCAGCTGTGCGACGGCCCCCGGTCCACCGTGCACCGGCCCGGGTCCTCCCGCACCCGGACGGGCGGCCGCCGACCGCCCGAAAAACGCCCTAGAACGCCGCCCGCACCTCGCCGACCGGCACGCCGCCGCCGAGCAGCGGGGCCGCGCCGATCCGCTCGACGGTCCCGTCCGCCCCCATCACCCCGAGCCGGCGCAGCGCCGCCGCCAGCACCGGGCCGCGGGCCCGCTCGCCGCCGTCCTCGATCTTGAAGGCCAGCGCCCGCCCGTCCGGCAGCGCGACCACCTGGACGGCCTCGGCGCCCATCTTGGACAGCGCTCCCGGCACCGCCCGCATCAGCCGGGTGTCGGCCCGGCGGGTGCCGGCCACGTACTCGGGGTGGGCGCGCATCGCGTCGGCGACGCGACGCGGCTCGGTGCCCTCGGCGGCCAGCACCAGGCCGCGGTAGCCGCGGGCCAGCCCGGTCAGCGACACGGCCAGCAGCGGCGCGCCGCAGCCATCCACCCCGGCGTGCGCGGCGGTCTCGCCGGTGGCCTCCTCCAGGGCCTCGCGGGCCAGCCGCTGGATCGGGTGGGCCGGGTCGAGGTAGCTCTCGGTGTCCCAGCCGTTGGCCGTGCAGGCGGCCAGCCAGCCGGCGTGCTTGCCGGAGCAGTCCATCAGGATCGGGGCGCGCCCGCCGCCGCCGGCGAGCAGCAGCTCCGCCTCGGTCTCGTCCAGCGGCAGGTCGGCCGGGGTGCGCAGGGCCGACTCGTCGAGCCCGGCGGAGCCGAGGATGCTCCGCACACCATCGAGGTGAAACGATTCTGCAGAGTGGCTGGAGGCCGCCAGCGCCAGCAGCTCGCCCTCGATCGCCAGCCCGGCCCGCAGCGTGGCCACCGCCTGGAACGGCTTGGCGGTCGACCGCGGGAAGACCGGGGCGTCCGGGTCGCCGAGCGCGAACTCGACCGAGCCGTCGGCCGCGAGCAGCACCAGGGAGCCGCGGTGGCGGCCCTCGACGAAACCGGAGCGCACGACCTCGGCGAGAACGGGCGTGGTGGCGGGCAGGGACATGGCGGGTGAGCCTTCCGGGGCGAGGGTGGGCCGGGCGGTAGCCGGGCCCACCGCCCGCGGCGACTCACCCGGTCAGAGCGGCCCCCCTGCGAGCAGGTCGTCGACCCGTGCTTCCCCATCACGGTACCTGCGGGTGATCTCGGCATTGCAACCGTCGGCCGTGCGCAGCAGCCGCTGGCGCCGTCCGGACACCTCCCGCTCGTGCGCCCGCAGCCGCTCCAGCGCGGCCAGCAGTTCCTCGGCCGGGTGCGCGGCCAGGTCGGCGAGCTGAACGTCGCCCATCAGGGCGTCCGCCTCCAGCCCGGACTCCCGGGTGCGCGGCGGACCGAGGGTGACGTGCCGGGCCGAGCGCCGCACGGTGGAGGGCGCGTCGGTCAGGATCGCGGGCAGCCGGTCCAGCAGGTCGCCGGGGGCCGGCTCGGGGCCGGACGGGCCGGCGGTACGGACCGGGCCCGCGCCGGGCCGCCGGTCGAGTTCGGCGCGCAGGATGTCCATCCGCCCGTGCAGCAGCCGCCGCAGGTACGACAGGTCGGCCTCCTGCTCCAGGGTCTCCCGGCGCAGCACCCGCAACTGCTCCAGGCCCAGCCGCTCCAGGTCGGGTTCGTCCCCCGCGCCCGCCGCCGGGCCGTACGGGGCCCCGGGGGGCCGCACCACCGGCCCGGACCGGTCCCGCGCCGCGCTGCTCGCGTCCATCACCCAACCACCTGACGTCGTCCGATCCCGCCCGCTCGCGGCACCCCGTCCCTGCCGCCGGTCCGGCCCGTCCCCCGACGGGCCGCACGTCCCGTCCACCGGCACGCCCGGGAACCCCCCGGAGGCTCCGGTCCCCGGCCGCGACCGCCCACCGGGGCGGCACCGCCAGACGCCTGACCTACCGGCTCGACCGCCAGGCCGAACCCGGCCCGGCGCGGCGGACCTCCTGGCGCCCCGGACCCTTCGTACGGTCCACCCTGCCACCCCGCCCGACGCACGCGCACCGCCCGTGCACCCGAACGGCCCCCTGGCGAACAGGGGTGGCTGATATGACCGGTCCTTTCCGCAGGAAGAGCAGCGCCCGATTCGGCGCAGGCGCGCACCCAGAGGCGCGCAGAGCCGCTTCACGCGCCCCTGGTGTGCGCCCTGGGGAGGCAGCCGGGGCGCACGGGAAGGGCATGGCGCGGGCCCGTAGGCACGACGGGGGCGCAGGGGCGCAGGGGCAACGGACGCACGGCGTCCGACGCGGCGGCAACGGGCGCACGGGCCGATGCGCGGGGAGGTCCCCACGGCCGCCGGGGGCCCTCCGGGGGCCGTACGGCGCTCCGGCACAATGGCGGCATGCGAGCAGTGGTGCAGCGAGTGACCGAGGCCCGGGTGACCGTGGCCGGTGAGACCGTCGGCGCGATCGAGGGACCGGGGCTCTGCGCCCTGGTCGGCGTCACCCACGACGACACCCCCGCGAAGGCCGCCCAGCTGGCCCGCAAGCTCTGGACGCTGCGGCTGCTGCCCGCGAACGACGAGGGCGTCGAGCAGAGCTGCTCGGACCTCGGCGCCCCGCTGCTGGTGATCAGCCAGTTCACGCTCTACGGCGACGCCCGCAAGGGCCGCCGCCCCACCTGGAACGCCGCCGCCCCCGGCCCGGTCGCCGAGCCGCTGGTGGACGAGGTGGTGGCGCAGCTGCGGGCGCTGGGCGCCAAGGTGGAGACGGGCCGGTTCGGCGCCGACATGCAGGTGGCGCTGGTGAACGACGGCCCGTTCACCGTCCTCGTCGAGGTCTGAGCGGCCCCTACTGCGGGACGATCACGTCCTGGGTGCCGGGCACCGTCCCGGCCAGCAGCACGGCGTCCACCGGGACGTTCCGCTTGACGATCGCCAGCGCGATCGGCCCCAGCTCGTGGTGCCGGGCCGAGGAGGTCACGAAGCCCAGCGCCCGCCCGTCCGGGTCGGTGGCCAGCCGCACCTCGGTGCCGTGCGGGGGCAGCGACTCCTCGGTGCCGTCCAGGTGCAGGAAGACCAGCCGGCGCGGCGGCCGGCCCAGGTTGTGCACCCGGGCGACGGTCTCCTGGCCGCGGTAGCAGCCCTTCTGCAGGTGGACGGCGGTGCGCAGCCAGTCCACCTCGTGCGGGATGGTCCGGTGGTCGGTCTCGAAGCCCAGCCGCGGCCGGTGGCCCTCGATCCGCAGCGCCTCGTACGCCCAGACCCCGGCCGCCGGGCCGTACCCGGCGGTGAGCCGCCCCAGCTCGCCGCGCGGCACGAACAGGTCACGCCCGTACGGGAGTTCGCGGACGGCGGCGGCGCCCTCCACAGAAGCGGTGGAGCCGGCCGGCAGGTGGACCACGGCGTACTCGGCGGTCGCGTCGGCGACCTCCACCCGGTAGAAGAACCGCATGCCGTCCAGGTAGGCGACCAGCGCCTCCTGGGTGCCCGGCTCGACGTGCGCCCAGGTGGTGGTGCCGTCGTCCACCAGGTAGAGCGCGTGCTCGACGTGCCCGTTCGGGGAGAGCACCAGCGCCTCGGCGGCCTGCTGCGGCGGCAGCTCGCTGACGTGCTGGGTGAGCAGCAGGTGCAGCCAGGAGAGCCGGTCCGGGCCGGTCACGGTGACCACACCGCGGTGCGAGAGGTCGACGAAGCCGGCGCCCTGCGACAGGTTGCGTTGCTCGCGGAAGATGTCGCCGTAGTGGGCGGCGACACCCTCGTCGGCCCCCTCGGCGGGGACGGCTCCGGGCAGGGAAAGCAGCGGGCTCTTCACACCGGTCATACCGGCCAGCTTACGGCTGCTCCCCGGCGGCCTTGGCGGTGCAGTCGGCGCAGCGGCCGAAGATGGCGAAATGCTTGAGGTCGGTGTCGAAGCCGTGCCGCTCGCGCAGGCTGTCGATCAGCGGCTGGGCGATCTCGGTACTGGTCTCGGTGACCTGCTCGCAGTCCCGGCAGACCAGGTGCAGGTGGTGGTGGCGGCCGGCCAGGTGGTAGGTCGGGGCGCCGTGGCCGAGGTGGGCGTGCGACACCAGCCCCAGCTCCTCCAGCAGCTCCAGGGTCCGGTAGACGGTGGAGATGTTGACGCCGCTGGCGGTCCGGCGGACGTGGCAGAGGATGTCGTCGGGGGTGGCGTGGTCGAGTTCGTCGACAGCCTCCAGCACGAGCTGGCGCTGCGGGGTGAGCCGGTACCCGCGTTCGCGCAGGTCGGCCTTCCAGTCGCCGGAGAGCTGCCAGTCGGTGGTGCCGGTGTCCGCCACGGTACTCGTCCCTGCCAATGGTCTGGGGTCCTGGGACAAGTGTAGGGACCGGCCGCGGGCCGGTCCCTACCTCGTGCACGGAAGTGCCGGTCGTGCGACCGGCCTGCGCCATCGGCCTACTTGAAGAACGCGATGCCGTCGTCCGGCAGGTCGTTGATGTCCTTGATCAGCTGGGCCGGGCTGAGCACCTTCTTCAGCTGCGCGGACATGTACGGGCGCAGCGGCACGTTCGGGGCGGCCTTCTCACCGACCCAGAGCAGCTCGCCGTTGACGAAGCCGTACAGCCGCTTGCCGCCCGAGTACTCCGGGGAGCCCTCGATCCGGGCGACCGCGTCGGTGGAGACGTCGACCTGCGGCTTGCCGTCGGCCAGCTCGCCGTACCAGATCTCGACCGTGCCGTCGTCGCGCACGGAGGAGATCTCGATCCCCCGGGCGCCGCTGGTGCCGTCGTGGTTGCTGGTGATGCGCCAGAACGCGTGCTCGTTCTCCAGCGGACGGACCTTCTCGCCCTCCTCGTTCAGCACCCAGGTGCGGGAGCGGAACTCCAGGAAGGGGCGGCCGTCGTGGCGGATCACGATCTCCTGGCCGAAGTTGCACTTCTCCGCGCCCGGGCCCCCGTCACCCGGCAGAGGGGCGTAGACGCCCGCGCCCTCCCAGGTGCCGAGGAGGAAGGCGAGCGGGACGACGTCCTTGTGGAGGTCGGAAGGGATCTCGATCATGTTCCTGGTCGCTGTTCTCGTCGGTGTGGGCCTGCCTCAACCGTACGGCAGGCTCAGCGCTGGCCCTGGTACAGCTTCATCACCGAGAAGATGGCGAACCAGGTGATCAGCACGGCCATGAGGGCCAGCAGACCGTCGAAGAAGATTTCCAGACCGGACACGGGTGGCTCCCAGGCGGCGACAGTGTGGTGGATTGTGCTCGGCTCACTCTATCCGCCGGGTTCCGGCCGGTCGCGGTGAGCCCCACCACGTCGCGGTTCGCGCCGCTCTACCGCGGCTGCCCAAGCTTTGCCCAAGGGTTCCGGGGATGCCGGACGGCGGGGGCGGCCCGACCTCTATGGTGGCGCCATGCCGAAGAAACTGGTCATCAAGGTCACCGCAGGGGCGGACGCGCCGGAGCGGTGCTCGCAGGCGTTCACGGTGGCGGCGGTGGCCGTCGCCAGCGGGATCGACGTCTCGCTCTGGCTGACCGGGGAGTCCTCCTGGTTCGCGCTGCCGGACCGGGCGGCGGAGTTCGAACTGCCGCACGCGGCACCGCTGCCGGACCTGCTGGAGTCGATCCTGGCGGCCGGCTCGGTGACGCTGTGCACCCAGTGCGCGGCCCGGCGCGGGATCGAACAGAAGGACACCGTCGAGGGTGTCCGCATCGCGGGCGCCCAGGTCTTCGTCAGCGAGATCATGGCGGACGGCGTCCAGGCGCTCGTGTACTGACGCCTCCCCCGGGCCCTACGGGTGCTCCTCGTGGTCGGGGCGGTCCCGGTCGTGGCCGGGCTCGTCCCACTTCGGGTCGTCCCAGCGAGGGTCGTCCCACCAGTCGTCGTCCGGGTCCCGCTTGTTGGCGAACACCGCGGCGGCGGGCGGGATGACCATCGCGACCACGCACATGCCGATCGCCGCGCCGACCGAGAAGAACCGCACCACACCCCAGGCCATGACGAACAGGCCCAGGCACACGCCCATCATGGCGAAGTAGTAGCGACGCCGCCGCCTTGCCTGCACCCCTCCACGGTACGACCGAGGGCCCCTGCACGGCAGGGGCCCTCGGGGTGATCCGGGAACGTCGCGGCTCCGGTCAGACCGCGATCGCGACCTCGACGGCAGTGCCCTGGGAGGCCACCACCTGGCGGTCCACGGTCTGGCCCGGCACCAGCGCGCGCAGGGTCCACTTGCCCGGGCGGGCGAAGAACCGGAACTGGCCGGTCGCCGAGGTGGGCACCTCGGCCGTGAACTCACCGCCCTCGTCCAGCAGCCGGACGTAGCCGTTGACCGGCTCACCGTCGCGGGTCACCGAACCCTGGATGATCGTCTCGTTCGCCACGTCAACTCCTGCCAGGTCCGGGCCGCCGGCCTTCGCACCGCACATGTCTGCCTACCTTCTGACTTACTGGCCTTCTGACTTACGGGTCGGGCCTGGGCTCAGTTGCCGAGCTCGATCGGCACGCCGACCAGGCTGCCGTACTCGGTCCACGAGCCGTCGTAGTTCTTGACGTTCTCCTGGCCGAGCAGCTCGTGCAGCACGAACCAGGTGAGCGCGGAGCGCTCGCCGATGCGGCAGTAGGCGATGGTGTCCTTGGCCAGGTCGATGCCCTCGGCCTCGTACAGCGCCTTGAGCTCGTCGTCGCTCTTGAACGTGCCGTCGTCGTTTGCGTTCTTGGCCCACGGGATGTTGCGGGCGCTCGGCACGTGGCCGGGGCGCTGCGACTGCTCCTGCGGGAGGTGGGCCGGGGCCAGCAGCTTGCCGGAGAACTCGTCGGGCGAGCGGACGTCGACCAGGTTCAGGGTGCCGATGGCGGCGAGCACGTCGTCGCGGAAGGCGCGGATCGAGGAGTCGACGGCCTGCGCCGTGTACTCGGTGGCGGGGCGGGCCGGCACCTCGGCGACCAGGTCGCGGGAGTCCAGCTCCCACTTCTTGCGGCCGCCGTCCAGCAGGCGGACGTCGCCGTGGCCGTACAGCTTGAAGTACCAGTAGGCGTACGAGGCGAACCAGTTGTTGTTGCCGCCGTACAGGACGACGGTGTCGTCGTTGGCGATGCCCTTGGCACTGAGCAGCGCCTCGAAGCCGGCCTGGTCGATGAAGTCGCGGCGGACCGGGTCCTGGAGGTCCTGCTTCCAGTCGATCCGGACGGCGTTGCGGATGTGGTTCTTGTCGTACGCGGAGGTGTCCTCGTCGACCTCGACGATCACGACCTTCGGGTCGTCCAGGCGGGCCTGGACCCAGTCGGCGTCGACCAGGACGTCGCTGCGGCTCATGGTGGGTTCTCCATCCGAGGGCGGTTGTGCGGAAGGTGCTGCTCAGGAGGGTGCTGCAGGGTGCCCGAGTGGGTGCGGTCCGAAATCCTGTCCGAATACCGGGACGAGGGGGCGGACCGGCGCGGCCGGGCAGTGAACTGCGGAGTACCTCGGCGACCACCCGCTCACAGAGCCGGACGCGGTCACCGGAAAGATCGGCGGCGGGCTTCAACTGCCCAGCCGGAGCGCCGAATCAGCGCATTCGACACAGACAGGCGGACACGCGGCACAGGTCTACCGCCCGCCGCTTCGTGAGGTCCGTCTGTCGCTTCATGCCGACGATGCTAGGGACACCGGAGGCCCGCTGTCATCAGCGTATCGAATGGTGGGATCGAAACGACCGCATGATGGGATTCTGCCCCGGACCGGCCCGCGGGAGCCCGAACCGAAGCCGTCCGAACGCATGCGCGGGGCGGAAACGGCACCGCTCCGCGGTCCGCGCTGGACAGCGCGTCTCGCGGAGCGGAACGATTCGGCTTCCCGTTCCCGTGCCCGGGAACGGGACGGGGACCGAAACCAGGACCGGGCCGGGGATCAGCCCAGCAGCTTGACGCCCTTGCCGTCGAAGGTCAGCTGGAGGCCCTCCGGCAGCGGCGCCACCCCGCTGCCGCCGTCCTTGTCGGCCAGCTTCAGCCCGGCCGGCAGCGAGTCCAGGGTGAAGCTCATCGGCTCCAGCTGCTGGTTGGTGGCACCGGCCACCAACCCCGCCAGCGAGCTCAGCCGGAAGCCGTCCACCGTGACGGTGTTCCCCTTGTTGTGCACGGTGCCCTCGCCGATCGCGATCGGCCCCAGCGAGGCCTTGACCTTGCCCGGACCGGCGTAGGACAGCATCAGCCGCGAGCTGCCGCCCACCGGCAGCTTGGCCCCGTGCAGCAGCTGGGAGGCCGGCGGCAGCAACTGCGCGAGGTCCGCGTACGAGATCACCCCGCTGCCGGTGCCGCTGTCCACCGTGGCGCTGCTCATGCTGTCGCTGACCTTGACGCCGGAGAGCTGCGCCTTGAACGAGTGCAGCGCCACCTGGTGACTGCCGTCCCCGACGGTCAGGCCGTCGGAGGAGATCCGGACGTCGTCCAGCTTCATCGACACCACCTGGGTGAGGAACGGGAAGCCCTCGATCGAGACGTCCGGGCGCTGGCTCATCCGGCCGCTCTTCACGATCCGGTCGGCGGCCTCGTCCTCGGCCACGCCCACCGCGATCCGGTCGGCCCCCAGCAGCAGGCCCGAGAGCACCGCCAGGCCGATCGTGGCCTTCAGCCATCCGCGCATCGTGTCCCCCGTCGTCGCCGCTCGCTGTGGTCGTTCGTCGCTGAAATCGTTCGCAGTCGGTCGTTCGCAGTGGGTCGCTCGTCGTTCCGCGGCGGACGCGGGACACGTCCGCCTCGCACGACCGTACGACGTCCGGCCCCGGAACATGGTTCCGGAGCCGGAATCCGACCCTGCGCACAGCGGACGGGAGGATCAGGCCAGCAGCTCGGTGGCGATCCAGATCAGCGGCGCGGCCACCGCCAGCGGCAGCGCCACCCCCGCCGTCATGTGCACGAAGCGGGACGGGAAGTCGTACGCCGCGACCCGGCGGCCGACCAGCGCCCCCAGCCCGGCCAGCGCACCCAGCGCCACCGGCGCCCCGACCAGCAGGCCCAGCACCACCGCCGCGGCCAGACCCAGCACCGGGCCCAGCTGCTTCGGTCCGGGCAGCGGCGCCGCGGCCAGCAGGGTGGCCAGCGCCACCGCGCCCACCGCGGCCGGCACCCAGTCGGCCAGCAGCAGCATGGTGCACAGCGCGGTCACCACGGTGGCCGAGCCGAGCACGGTCAGCGCGTAGAACCGCTCCTTCGGGTCCGACGGACGGAACGTCTGCAGCACCAGGACGAGCAGGAAGAACCCGCCCAGGGTGCCCACCACCGCCGCCACGCCGCCGTCGGAGTCCGCCAGCAGCACCGCCACGTCCGCCGTGAGACCGGCCAGCGCGGCGAGCAGGATGCCCTGCCGGGCCGGCCACATGCCGTTCAGCCGGAACCAGCCGGCCGCCGTCAGCAGCTGGAGCAGCGCGACCACCAGGGCCAACGCGACCTGCCCGAGCGCGGCACCGCCGGCCAGCAGCGCGGCCGCACCCGCGGTGATCAGGGCCGGCTGCAGGCCCGGGTCGATGATCGGCGAGCCGGTCCGGCCACGCGGGCCCGCGGACGGCGCGGACTGCGGCGGGACGGCCGGGAACGGCGCCGCGGCGGGGACGCCCAGCGGGCCGGGGGCCCCGGCCGGACCCGGCACGCCGGGGGCGGTCGGGCGCTTGAGCGTCATGGTCGGCGGATCGAAGGCCTCCGCCGGCTGCGGCGCGGGAGCCGGCTGCGCCGCAGGGGCCGCGTGCCGGGCCCGCGGCCTCGACGGCTGCTGGAGCTGGAGCTGGATCGTCGGGTCCGGCTGGGGCTGCACCGGCTGCTGCGGCTGCTCCGACTGCCGGCGCCGCTGCTGCCTCGACTGCTGCGGCTGCGGCTGGGGTTGCTGCGGCTGCGGCTGCGGCTGCTGGAACTGTTGGGGCTGCTGCTGGTAAGGCTGCGGCTGTTGCGGCTGGTGGAGCCGGGGCTGCGGCTGGAACTGCTGCTGGTGGGGCTGGTGCGACCGGGGCGGCGCGACCGGCACCGAACCGGACACCACCACCGGCGGAAGCAGCGCCGTCACCTCGGCGTCGTCCACGGCCGGCACCGGCGGCATCACCGTGGTCGCGGCCCCGTCGTCGAACGCGGGCACCGGCGGCATCACCGTGGTCGCCGCCGCGTCGTCCACCGGGAAACCGTACGGCGACGGGTGGCCCGGCTGCTGCTGCGGGACGTGCGACTGCTGCGGGTGCGGGTGCTGCTGCGGGTGCTGCTGCTGCGCCCGGGGCGGGTACGGCTGCTGCGGCTGGTGGGGCTGCTGCGGCGATCCGCCGTAGCCGCCGCGGTTCGGGTCGTTCGGGTTGTTCATGTCCGTCACGCCGCTCAGCCTCCCGCGAACGGGGGGAGGACCTCCACCGTCCCGCCCTCGGTCAGGGCGACGGCCGCGTGGTCGCGGCCGCCCACCTGGGCCCCGTCGACCAGGTACGAGCAGTGCCCGAGCAGCCGGACGAGCTTCGGCCGGTCGGCGTGCCGTTCCCTGGCCGCCGTCAGCGCCTCCGCCAGGGTCGCCGCCTCGTACGGCTCCTCGGCCAGCCCGGCCTCGGACTTCGCCGCTGCCCAGTAGCGGATCGTCCCGCGCACCCGGGCGCCGCTCGCGGGCTCGGTGGTCACGCCCATCGGGCCACCCCTTCTCGTCGTCCTCGCCCGGTGCCGGTGTCCCGGTCCGGCTCGACACCTCAACGGCCGCCCGACCACCCGAACGATGGACCCGAACAGCGCCTTCGATGTGCGTCCCATGATGGCGTGTCCACCGCCACGAGCGGCAATCGCCCTGGCCTGGCCGGCACGGGGAACACCACCGGAGCGCCACTGGAGCGCCACCGAGGCGCGCCGGACCGGCGCTCGAAGCTGTGTCCAGCCTCACCCGGCGCACGCCCGAATTGGGCGAACCGCCGGATTCCCGCACTCCCGGTGGCGGGGGCGGTCGGCTATCCTCGACCACCAAGAGGGATCCGGGCAGAGTCGCCCCCGGGTCCTTTTGTGCTTTCAGGACGCCAGTACGGATGTTCTTGCGATTCGTCGGCCCACCCCCGGCGCGCAGCAGGAACCGCCCCGCCTGACGCGGCACAACGACGTGCCCCGGCCGGCCGGGGCACCGCCACCGGCACCGGGCCGCCACCCGGCACCGGACCAGACCGGAGGGTTCGCGGTGATGAACAGGGCAGAAACGGTGCGCCAGGGGTTGCGGGACCCCCGGCCGACCCGCCGTCGCGCCCTGCTCGCCGTCCGCTCCACCGGTTCGCCGCGGCCGACCGTCGTCCTCCCCTCCCCCTCAGCACGTGCGCCATCCGGCTGTGGCGGCAGCCGTAACGCGACCGCGACGACCCGGAAAGGGGACCACCGGGCATGAGTTCTCTCCTCCTCCTCACCAATGCGCTGCAACCCTCCGCCGAGGTGCTGCCCGCCCTCGGACTGCTGCTCCACAACGTCCGGGTGGCGCCCGCCGAGGGCGCGGCCCTGGTGGACACCCCCAGCGCGGACGTCATCCTGGTCGACGGCCGGCGTGACCTGCCGCAGATCCGCAGCCTCTGCCAGCTGCTGCGCTCCACCGGCATCGGCTGCCCGCTGATCCTGGTGGTGACCGAGGGCGGCCTGGCCGCCGTCACCGCCGAGTGGGGCATCGACGACGTCCTGCTGGACACCGCCGGCCCGGCCGAGGTCGAGGCCCGGCTGCGGCTCGCCCTCGGCCGCCTCCAGGTCGTCACCGACGACAGCCCGATGGAGATCCGCAACGGCGACCTCTCGGTCGACGAGGCCACCTACTCCGCCAAGCTCAAGGGCCGCGCGCTCGACCTCACCTTCAAGGAGTTCGAGCTGATCAAGTACCTCGCGCAGCACCCCGGCCGGGTCTTCACCCGGGCGCAGCTGCTCCAGGAGGTCTGGGGCTACGACTACTTCGGCGGCACCCGGACCGTGGACGTGCACGTCCGGCGGCTGCGCGCCAAGCTCGGCGTGGAGCACGAGCAGCTGATCGGCACCGTGCGCAACGTCGGCTACCGCTTCGTCGTCCCGGAGAAACCCGAGAAGGGCGAGCGGCCGGAGCTCGCCCAGCGCCCCGCCACCCACCTGGACGCCTGAGCCCGGGCCCGCCCGGACACCGCTCCGGAGCCGGGCGGGCCGCGCCCCGCCCGGCTTGTCCGCTTCCTCCCGGAGGGGCCCGTCGGCCTGCCGAACAGGGCCCCGGACCCCACTGCCGCCCTGGAGGCCACACGCGTAGACTCCCCCCGTGGCCAAAGTGACGCGCGACGATGTAGCCCGGCTGGCTGGTACCTCGACCGCGGTCGTCAGCTACGTCATCAACAACGGGCCGCGCCCGGTCGCGCCCGCGACCCGGGAGAAGGTCCTCGCGGCGATCGAGCAGCTCGGCTACCGGCCGAACAGCGTCGCCCAGGCGATGGCCTCCCGCCGCACCAACCTGATCGGCATGGTCGTCCCGGACGCCCGCCAGCCCTTCTTCGCCGAGATGGCGCACGCCGTGGAACGGGCCGCCTCCGACCGCGGCAAGCTGGTGCTGATCGGCAACTCCGACTACGTGGACGACCGCGAGGTGCACTACGTCCGCGCGTTCCTCGGGATGCGCGTCTCCGGCCTGATCCTGGTCAGCCAGGGCCCCTCGCAGCGCGCCGCCGAGGAGTTCGCCGCGATGGAGGGCGCCAAGGTGGTGCTGCTGCACCGCCGGCCCGAGGCGATCGACGACGTCGCGGTGGTCACCGACGACGTGGCGGGCGCCGAGGCCGTGGTGCGCCACCTGCTGGAGGTGCACGGGCACCCGTACGTGGCCTGCTTCGGCGGCCCGGTCGAGTCCCCCGCCCCCGGCGACCCGGTCATCGACCACGTCGAGGGCTGGCAGCGCGCCATGGACGCGCACGGCATCCCCACCGAGCCGCACCTGATCGACGCGCCCTTCCACCGCTACGGCGCCTACGACGTCGCGCTCGGCCTGCTCCGCTCGCCGGACCGGCCGCGGGCGATCTTCTGCTCCACCGACGACCAGGCGATCGGCGTGCTGCGGGCCGCCCGCGAGGTCGGCCTGCGGGTCCCGGAGGACCTCGCGGTGGCCGGCTTCGACGACGTGCCGGAGGCCGCGCTCGCCGACCCGCCGCTGACCACCGTCGCCTCCGACCGCGACGCGATGGCCCGGGCCGCCGTGGACCTGGTGCTGGACGACTCGCTGATGGTGCCCGGCTCGGACACCGAGCGGGTCCGCACCTTCCCGTCCCGCCTGGTCATCCGCCGCTCCTGCGGCTGCGGCGGCTCCGCCCCGGACCGATCCGTACCGGAGTAGCCGATTCCGCTCGGCAGGTCGCCTGACCAGGCTTTATGAGAATCCAACGGGCTTCTCTCCCCGTTCTGAGCCGGTTCTCATGCACTCCTCATGCAGCGGGACGAGCTTGGTCGGCATGAGCGAACAGCAGCGGTACCCCGGCGAGCACTACGGCCCGTACGAGCCCCACGCGTCCCACCCGCAGCACGAGCAGTACGAGCAGTACAGCCAGTACGGCCAGTACGAGCAGCAGGGCCCGGACCGGGCCCCGGAGCCCCGGGTGATCGAGGGCACCGTGCTCGGCGGCGGCCCGACCGCCGACGCCCACGGCACCACCGGCCCGGCTGGGTACGGCTACCGCGAGGACCACTCCGGCGGCGTCTTCGACGGCCCGCCGCCGCCCCCGCCCACCCCGCCCGAGCCGCCCACGATCCTCGGGCCGGGCTCCCCCGAGGGCCCCGGCGACCACGGCAACCGGGCCCGGCGCGGACTGCTGCGCGGGCGGCTCGCCCTGGTCACCGCCGTCGCCGCGATCGCCGCCGTCCTCGGCGGGGTCACCGGCGGCCTGGTCGCCGCCGACCGGCAGGGCACCGACAACCGCGTCGGCACCATCGCCAGCCCGGTCTCCGCCCGCTCCGACGGCAGCGCCGACGTGGCCGCCATCGCCGCCGCCGTCTCGCCCAGCACCGTCCAGATCACCGTCAAGAACGGCAACGGCACCGCCACCGGCACCGGCGTCGTCCTCGACACCGACGGCCGGATCCTCACCAACTACCACGTGATCGACACCGCGACCGCCGGCGGCCGGATCACCGTCACCTTCAAGGACGGCTCCACCGCCCAGGCCACCGTCACCGGCACCGACAAGGCCCTCGACGTCGCCGTGATCACCGCGACCGGCGCCAAGAACCTCACCCCCGCCGTCCTCGGCGACTCCTCCGCCGTGGCCGTCGGCGACCCGGTCGTCGCCATCGGCAACCCCGACGGACTCACCGGCACCGTCACCTCCGGCATCATCAGCGCCGAGAACCGCGACGTCACCGTCCAGCTCGACGAGGGCAGCACCAGCAACAACGGCGGCTTCGGCCTCCCCTTCCTGCCCGGCGTCCCCGGCCTGCGCGGCACCACCCCGCAGCCCACCGGCGGCAGCAGCACCACCTATAAGGCCTTCCAGACCGATGCCGCGCTCAACCCCGGAAACTCCGGCGGCCCGCTGATCAACGCCAGCGGCCAGGTCATCGCCGTCAACTCGGCGATGTACGCGCCCGGCGGCTCCGGCTCCTCCGGCGGCGGCTCGGCCGGCAGCGTCGGCCTCGGCTTCGCCATCCCGATCAACGACATCAAGCAGGTGCTGCCGAAACTCGAAGCCGGCCAGAACCTGTGAGCCACACTCGCTGAGACGGACAATTGCTCCCAGCAGGCCCTCCACCCGACGAGAAAGGGCACCCGCCCATGACCCCGTCCGCCGACGACCGCACCACCGCCGAGGCCGGCCACCCCTCCGCCCGGCTCCTCGTGGTCGACGACGAACCCGCCCTCCGGGACGCCCTGGAGAGCAGCCTCGCCTTCGAGGGGTACGAGGTCGCCACCGCCACCGACGGCTACGAGGCCCTGGAATCCGTCGAACGCGACCGGCCCGACCTCGTCCTGCTGGACATCATGATGCCCCGGATGGACGGCCTCACCGCCGTCCGCCGGATGCGCTCGCGCGGCGACACCGTCCCGGTCCTGATGCTGACCGCCCGCGACGCCGTCGGCGACCGCGTCACCGGCCTCGACGTCGGCGCCGACGACTACCTCGCCAAGCCCTTCGAGCTCGACGAACTGCTCGCCCGCGTCCGCGCCCTGCTGCGCCGCAACGCCCTCGCCGCCGAGGCCGCCGCCCGCGCCGCCGTCGAGGACGAGAGCGAGGTGCTCTCCTTCGCCGACCTGCGGATGAACACCGCCACCCGCGAGGTCACCCGGGCCGGCAAGCCGATCGAGCTCACCCGCACCGAGTTCATGCTGCTGGAGATGTTCCTCGCCCACCCCCGCCAGGTCCTCACCCGCGAACAGATCCTCAAGGCGGTCTGGGGCTTCGACTTCGAGCCCTCCTCCAACTCCCTGGACGTGTACGTGATGTACCTGCGCCGCAAGACCGAGCAGGGCGGCATGCCCCGTCTGATCCAGACCGTACGCGGCGTCGGCTACGCCCTGCGCCAGGCCGCCGGCACGAGCGCGTGAACAACGTTCCGCCCCCTCCGCTGACGCCTCCGCAGGCCCGGCCCCGCACGCCCGACCGCCGACAGCGCCTCCTCCACTGGTTCCGCTCCCGCTCCCTGCGCAGCCGCCTCATCTTCCTGAGCGCGGCGGCGGTGGCGGTGGCGATCGCGCTGTCGGCACTGGCGTGCTGGTTCATCGTGGAGAAGCAGCTGTACGGGCAGGTACGGGCCGACCTGGCGAGCGCGCCCCCGGGCATGGTCGGCAGGAACCTCACCTGCTACGACACCCCGGAACACGCGCTGGAACGCCAACCCGTCAGCGTACTGCCGGAGACCAGCGGAGCCGCCACTCGGGACACCCAGTTCCTCGCGTTCGGCAAGGGGGTCTGTCTGCCTCCCACCGCGACCAAGGCGATCGTGACCGAGCCCAAGGACTCAGTAGCGTTCACACTCAAACCCGGCCAGTCGATCATCCGGGAAGGCCGGTACACCAACGGGGATCCCGCGCTGGTCCGGCTGACGGTGGACCCCAGGTACACGGTGCCGGTCGTCGTCATGGTGGCCACCTCCACCCAACCCGTCGAGGACTCCCTCCAGGGCCTCGCCATCCTCCTCGCCTCGGTCTCCGTCGGCGGCATCCTGCTCGCCGCCGTCGCCGGCCGCTTGGTCGCCCGCTCCGCCCTGAAGCCCGTCGACCAGCTCACCGACGCCGTCGAGCACATCGCCCGGACCGAGGAGGTCGGCAGCACCATCCCGGTCCACGGGGACGACGAGATCGCCCGGCTCTCCACCTCCTTCAACTCGATGAGCACCGCCCTCGCCAACTCCCGCGAGCGGCAGACCCGGCTGATAGCCGACGCCGGGCACGAGCTCCGCACCCCGCTGACCTCCCTGCGCACCAACGTCGACCTGCTGATCCGCAGCAACGACACCGGCCGCCCGCTGCCCGCCGCGACCAGGACCAAGCTGCTCGGCAACATGAAGTCGCAGATGCAGGAACTCACCCTGCTGATCGGCGACCTGCTCCAGCTCTCCCGCCCGGACACCCCGAAGAGCGGCCCGGCCCTCACCGTGGTCGCCCTGCACGAGATCGCCGGACGGGCCGTCGAGCGGGCCGAGCTGCGCGGCCCGGGGCTGGTGTTCGAGACCGACACCGAGCCCTGGTACGTGCACGGCGACGCGGCCGGGCTGGAACGCGCGGTGATCAACCTGCTGGACAACGCGGTCAAGTACAGCCCGCCCGGCGGCACCATCGAGGTCCGGCTGCACCAGGGCGTGCTGACCGTCCGCGACCACGGCCCCGGGATCCCTCCGGACGAGCTCCAGTACGTCTTCGACCGGTTCTGGCGCTCGCCCTCCTCGCGCCAGCTGCCCGGCTCCGGCCTCGGGCTGTCGATCGTCGCGCAGAGCGTCCGGGATGCGGGCGGCGAGGTCAGCCTCGGTCCGGCGGCCGACGGCGGCCCGGGCGCGCTGGCCACCGTCCGGCTGCCCGGCGGCCCCGCCCCTCCCGGGCCGGCTCACGGTCAGTCGATGTCGCTGCCCGGGCCGATGACCTTGATCCGGTCCTGCGCCGGGGCCTGGAGCGGCGAGGCCGCCGAGCTGTGGGCGCTCAGGTAGGTCGCGAAGACGTCCAGGTCCGAGGCGCCGACCAGCTTGTCGGTGCCGGCCGCGAAGGCCGGGAAGCCGTCGCCGCCGCCGGCCAGGAACTCGTTGGCCGCGACCCGGTAGGTGGCGGCCGGGTCGACCGGGGCACCGTTCAGCCGGACCGAGTCCAGGATCACCCGGTCCGCGCCGGTCTTGCGCATGTCCAGGGTGTAGTGCAGGTTCGAGGACACCTGGAGGACCTTCGGCGCGGCGGCGTTGGAGCCGCTCACCTGCTGCTGGAGCAGCTGGATCAGCTGGGCGCCGGTCAGCGTCTTGACCTGCATCATGTTGGTGAACGGCTGGACGGTGAACGCCTCGCCGTAGGTCACCACGCCGTCGCCCTCGCCGCCGGAGGCCTTGTAGACCAGGTCGGAACGGATGCCGCCGGGGTTCATGAAGGCGACCTGCGCGCCGCCCTTGTCGGCCGGGGCGAGCCCGGCGAGCTGCGCGTCGGCGATCACGTCACCGAGCGGCTTCTCCAGGTCGCTGTTGCCGCGGCCGTTGATGTCCGAGGCGATGTAGCCGATCGGACGGTTGGCGATCGGGGCGGCCAGCTTGGAGTAGCGGTCGACCAGCGCCGTCATGTCGGGCGCCTTCTCGACCGTGCGGCGCACCACGTGGTTCTCGGCCTTGACCGAGGGACGCACGATCTCGCCGGTGGTCTTGTCCAGCTTCATGTCGATCTCGGTGAAGAGCCGGCCGAAGGAGGCGGCGCTGGTCACCGAGCGCGGGACGCCGTTGGGGTCGGGGATGCTGCAGGCGTACGCGTTGTGGGTGTGGCCGGTGACGATGGCGCCGACCGCCGGGTCGATCTTCTTGGCGATGTCGACGATCGGGCCGGAGATGCCCTGGCCGGCCGCGCCGCAGTCGTAGTTGTAGACGCTGCTGGCCGGGTACCCGCCTTCGTGGATCAGCGCGACGATCGAGTTGACGCCCTTGGCCTTGAGCTCGGCGGCGTACTTGTTGATCGTGGTGACCTCGTTGGCGAACTTCAGGCCCTTGACGCCCTCGGCGGTCACGATGTTCGGCGTGCCCTCCAGGGTGACGCCGATGAAGCCGACCTTCACGCCCTGGGACTTGGTGATCCAGTACGGGGCCAGCAGCGGCTTGCCGGTCTTCTCGTCGGTGACGTTGGCCGACAGGTAGTTGAAGTTGGCGCCCTTGAAGGTGCGGCCGGGCTCGTAGCAGCCGTCGGTCGGGTGGCAGCCGCCGTCCTGCATGCGGCGCAGCTCCTGCGCGCCCTCGTCGAACTCGTGGTTGCCCACGGAGGTGACGTCCAGGCCGAGCTTGTCCATCGCCTCGATGGTCGGCTCGTCGTGGAAGAGCGCCGAGGTGAGCGGGCTGGCGCCGATGATGTCGCCGGCCGCGACGGTGATCGAGTCGTCGGCCGGGATGCGCGCCTTGCGCAGCTCGGTGGCCAGGTACTCGATGCCGCCGGCCGGGGTGGCGACCTCCTTGCCGGTGGCCGGATCGATCTCCTTGATCGTGCCGGACGAACCGGCCGGGGGCTCCAGGTTGCCGTGGAAGTCGTTGATCGCCAGCAGCTGGAGGTTGACGGTCTTGTGGCGCTTGGCGTCGGCGTCGGCGGCCTGGGCGGCCGTCGGCACGACCACCGTGCCGAACAGACCAGCGGCGGCGACGACGGCGAGCGCCGTCCGTCGGGATCTGACGGTGAGCATGAAGGGTTCCCCTGCACCTTGGAAGGAGCACCGGCTGTGGACAGCATCGGCGTTCGAACATGTGTTGCGACTGCGAAGCCTAGGGTCAACGCGCGTAGCTGTCAGGACGTCGAACGTAACGAGAGGATTACCTACTGACGAACCGTCGCCGTCCGCCGGATGCGGAGACCATGCGGAAGAGCCCCGACGACCCCGCTCAGACTCCCGGCTCGGCAGCCAACTGCCGTTCCGCACGCACCCGTTCGGCCACCGCGTCCTCGGTCATCGCGCGGTCGGTGTAGACCAGCGGACGCTCGGCCTCGGTGATGATGTGCTTGACCACCTGGACGTTGCCGTTGACGTCCCAGACCGCGATGCCCGGCGACAGGGTGGGGATGATCTCCACCGCCCAGCGCGGCAGGCCCAGCACCCGGCCGGTGGCCCGCGCCTCCTCGGCCTTCTGCATGTAGATCGTCCGGGTGGAGGCCATCTTCAGGATCGCCGAGGCCTCCTTCGCGGCCGCGCCGTCCACCACGTCGGACAGGTGGTGCACCACCGCCACGAAGGACAGGCCGAGCCGGCGGCCGAACTTCAGCAGCCGCTGGAACAGCTGGGCCACGAACGGGCTGTTGATGATGTGCCAGGCCTCCTCGACCAGGAAGATGCGCTTCTTCCGGTCCGGCCGGATCCAGGTGTGCTCCAACCACACCCCGACGATCGCCATCAGGATCGGCATCGCGATCGAGTTGCGGTCGATGTGCGAGAGGTCGAAGACGATCAGCGGCGCGTCCAGGTCGATACCGTCGGTGGTCGACCCGTCGAACATGCCGCGCAGGTCACCGTCGACCAGCCGGTCCAGCACCAGCGCCACGTCCAGGCCCCAGGACTGCACCTCGTCCACCGCCACGCCCAGCGACTCCACCGAGGACAGCTCGGGGCTGCGCAGGGTGTCGATGATGTCGTTCAGCACCGGCTGGCGGTCCTGCACCGAGGCCACCACATGGGCGTGCGCGGCCTTCAGCGCGAAGCCGGCCCGCTCCTCCAGCCCGCGCCCCATCGCCACCTCGACGATGGTGCGCAGCAGCGACAGCTGGCCGTTCTGGGTGATCGCCGGGTCCAGCGGGTTGAGCTTCACCCCGCCGTCCCGGGCCGCCATCGGGTCCAGCCGGACCGGCTTTATGCCCAGCGCGTTGGCGATCAGGTTCCACTCGCCCACACCGTCCTCGCCCTGCGCGTCCAGCACCACGACCTGGCGGTCACGGAACCTCAGCTGCCGCAGCACGTACGTCTTCTCCAGCGCCGACTTGCCGTTGCCGGACTCCCCGAGCACCAGCCAGTGCGGGGCGGGCAGCTGCTGCCCGTACAGCTGGAACGGGTCGTACACGTACCCCTTGCCGCTGTACACCTCGCGGCCGATGATCACACCCGAGTCCCCCAGCCCCGGGGCGGCGGTGGGCAGGTAGACGGCCTGTGCCTGGCCGGTGGAGGTGCGCACCGGCAGGCGGGTGGTCTCCACCTTGCCGAACATCAGGCTGGTGAACGCATCGGTGAGGTTGCCGAGCGCCATGGGCGGTCTCCTGACGGGTCAGCGGTGGACGGACGTGCGGGTGTGCGGGTGCGCGGGTCGGCCGGTGCGCTCAGCGGCGGATGCCGGTGGCGAACGGGAGGGTGTTGACGAAGGCCCGGTGGTGCTCACGGTCGCACCACTCCAGCTTGAGGTAGCTCTTGCCGGCCGAGGCCCGGATGGTCCGCTTGTCGCGGGCCAGCGCGTCGGGGTTGCGCGAGGAGACCGTGATGTAGCCGACCAGGTTCACCCCGGCCGCGCCGGAGGCCAGGTCGTCGCCGCGCTGGTCCACCCGGCCGGTGTGGGCCAGGTCGCGCGGGTCCACCGTGCGGTTCATCTTGGCCGCACGGCTGGCCTCGGCCTCGTCGTTGGTCTTCTCGGTCAGCATCCGCTCGATCGCGACGTCGGTGGGCTCCAGGTCCATCGTCACCGCCACCGTCCGGATCACGTCCGGGGTGTGCACCAGCAGCGGCGCCAGGAAGTTGACGCCCACCGGGGTGAGCGGCCACTCCTTGATCCACGCGGTGGCGTGGCACCACGGCTCCCGGGTCGCCGACTCGCGGGTCTTCGCCTGCAGGTACTGCGGCTGGGTCGCGTCCAGCTCGGCCGGCCAGGCGTTGCGCCGGGACATCGCCTGGATGTGGTCGATCGGGTGGTCCGGGTCGTACATCGAGTGCAGCAGCGAGGACAGCCGGGCCTGGCCCAGCGGCTGGCGCACCCGGATGTCCGCCTCGGCCAGCCGGGCGCAGATGTCCGTCAGCTCGCGCGCCATCACGGCCGCCAGCCCCTCGTCGTCCCGCGCCCGCCGCCCGGTGGCCGTCCGGCCCATCGCGTGCGCCTCGGCCGCCAGGTCACGGGTGTAGTGCATGCAGGCCACCAAGTACGCCCGGTGCTGCTCCGAGGAGGTCGACACCATCGACTGGAGCTGGTCGTACGAGTCCTGCAGCCAGCGCGGCGAGGACGGGTCACCGCGCCGCTCGACGTCCTTGGCGTGCGCGTCCGGGTCCGCCGGCAGGGTCCGGGCCAGGATCTGCAACCGGGTCACGAAACCGTCCCCGTTGGCGACGTGCTTCAGCAGCGTCCCGAACCGGTCGACCAGGGCCTCCTGGTCCTCCGAGTCGCGCAGACCGACACCCGGGCCCTCGATCTCGATCGCGGCCGTCACCGTACGCCGCTCCAGGTGCATCAGCACCCCGACCTCGTCCGGCCCGAACGGCGCCGCCAGCCAGCGCAGCCGCCCCACCCCGGGCGGCGGGCCCACCTCCACCTCCCGGCCGTCCAGCCGGGTGCCGGCGTCCATCACGTCCGAACGCCACACCGCCCGCCCGCTGCGAACCGTCCGACGGTAGGTGCGGTTGATCTCCACCCACTTGTAGAACGTCCGCCTGCGGTACGGCACGTACACCGCCGCGATGGCGAGCGCCGGCAGACCGACCAGACCGCCGATCCGCAGCGGCAGGACCGGCATCAGCAGGCCCCAGAGCATGCCGAGGAAGGCCCCGAAGATGATCAGCACGATCTCGCCGGACTCCCGGTTCCGGCCGATCGGCGCGTTCGGGCGGGCCTTGCCGATCAGGTAGGTGCGGCGCTGGTGCACGTACGGCTGGGCGTACTGGGCACCGTACTGGCCGAGCGGTTCACTGCTCACTTACCCGTCACCCTCCCTTCGCTGGATTGCTGTCGCGGATCGAAACCGGGGCCGGCGGCGGCCCGCCCTGCGGCGGCGGGGCCGGCGTCCGGCCCGCGTGGGCGGCGATGCCCGGCGCGACCGAACCGCCGCCCGCACCCCCGCCACCCGTGCCGGCCCCCTGCGGACCGCGGTCGCCGTGGGTGGTGATGCCCTGCTTCATCAGGTTCGCGGTGCCGTTGATCATCGCCGAACCGGCCTGCACGGCGTTGGCCCGGGCCCCGCGCATGTTCAGCAGCTCGTCGCCGAAACCCGGCACGAAGCGGTACACCGAGGCACTCGCGAAGATCGACAGGAACAGGATCGCCAACCCGGACAGCACCCGGGCGAAATCGTCGTCGGCCCCGGACCCCGTCGCCACCGCCCCCGCCAGGCCCAGGATGACCACGATGATCGGCTTCGCCAGATCCACCGCCAGCATCACGCCCGCCCAGCGCCGCACGTGCTTCCACAGCTGCCGGTCCACCAGCCCCGCGTACACGGCCGTCCCCAGCAGCGCGCCGACGTACAGCATCGCCGCCCGGATCAGCAGCTCGATCCAGAGCACCGCCGCCGCCAGCACCGCGACCAGCGACACGATCACCAGGATCAGCGGACCGCCGCCCACGTCGCCCTTCTCCAGCGTGTCGGCGAACCCGCCCAGGTACGACCCGGTGTCCGTCTTCGTCCCGACCGCTATCGCCTTGGTCAGCCCGTCCGTCACGCTCACCACGGTGAACAGGATCAACGGCGTGAACGCGGACGCCACCACCGTCAGCCACAGGAAGCCGATCGCCTCCGAGAACGCCGTCGTCAACGGCGCCCCCCGCACCGCCCGCTTCGCCACCGCCAGCAGCCACAGCACCAGCGTGATCACCGTCGACACGGCGAACACCACGGCGTACTGCTGCAGGAACGACGCATTGGTGAAGTCCACCTGCGTCGTCCCGTCGATCGCCCCCGACAACTTCCGCACCACCCACGCCGCGGCCTGCGCACAGCTCTTGGCCAACGACCCGAGGGGGTCGGTCACCGTCCCGACGGTGCCACTCCCGGGAATAACGACCGCTCCCCCTGGAGCACAGCCCGCATCGCTGCCGGGGATCGGAAGATCGACCTTCTGACAGGTCGGAGTGGCCGTCGGCGAAGGCTCTGCGAACACCCGCTGGGCCGCCGACAGCGCCGCCACCTGCAAGGTGGCCAGCACACCGGCGAGGGTGCCCACACGGCGCCGTGTGCCGGAACGGCGTGAGGTCTGGTCAACGCGCAAAACGGAACCCCCCGAACTGCTGGACGGCGCCGGTGATCTCATCGGCGGTGGCGGCCTGCTGGTCTGCGGGCACCGGCGCGGGGCCCTGCCTGCTGGTGTAGTCGGTGAGCTTCCAGTCGCTGCCCGTCCAGTGCAGCGAGAGCGTGAGGGTGAACCAGTTGGTGGTCACCGGCTGGACGGAGCGTTCACCGGCGAGGCCGGTGAGGCCGGTGCACCACACCTCGACCTTGGCGTCGCCCTCGCTGTAGCCCGTCGATTTGGCGCCGACCGGGACGGTGCGGCTGACGAAGGTGAGGCCCTTGGGCGCTCGGCCCTGGGCGTCGAGGCCGTAGCGGGTGGCGGTGTCGCCGCCGAAGCCCTGGTCCAGCCGGCTCTGGAGCCCGGCCAGGGCGCCAGGGTCGGTGATGGTGGCGACGATGCCGTGCCGGCTGTCGGTGCGGAACATGTCCGCGGAGCCGATCGCCACCGCGTAGTTGGTGGCGGCCGACTGGGCGCCCGGTTCGGTGTGCGGGTAGCCGGTCGGGATGCCGTTGACGGTGGTGCCGACGGGCTGGTCGCCGCTGGGGGCGGGGCCGGCGCCGGAGCCGGATCCTGCGCGGTCGGCGGAGGAGCCGTCGCTGCCGGTACTGGTGCCGGGTGTGACGCGGTTGGCGACGGCGATGGCCACCACGAGCAGGGTGACGACGGCCAGGACGGCCAGCAGGGCGCGCAGCGGGCGGGTCTGACGGTGGTTCGACGGGGGGGAGGCTTGTTCGCCGACCGGCAGGCGCGTACGGGTGCGCGGCTGGTCGTCGGACAACGGCACGGCGGCCCTCCTGGTGCGGGGAGCCGGGGCGGCTCCGGGGGCCCTCCGTCCAGGGGCGGGCGCGGACGGGGGGTGGGAACGGGGTGGATTCCTGGCGGGTCGGCTGTCGGAGGGGGTCCGGGCGGGGACCCGGTCCCAGGCGGGTCGGACTACTGCTGTCCGATCGTCAGATCGCCATGCCGTAGACAATGGTGAACAGGGTGCCCAGTGATCCGATGATGAACACGCCGGTCAGTCCGGCGACGATCAGTCCCTTGCCCTGTTCGGCGCCGAAGCTGTCGCGCATCGCGGTCGCACCGATCCGCTGCTTGGCCGCGCCCCAGACCGCGATGCCGAGGCAGAGGAGGATGGCGATGGCCATGATGACCTCGACCATCACCCGTGCCTCCGACCCGAGGGTCGCGAACGGCCCCCAGTCCGGGGCGATTCCGCCGATGATGGTGTCGATGTTCGGCTTCTTGGGGGGGTCCTCGGCCAGGTGGCCGACCGCATTGGTGTGCACGCTGCTCAGGTTCATTTCCATCTCACCGCCCGATCAGGCAAATTCAAGGGCCCGGACCCGGCCCGCGCGAAGGGTCGGTACCTATTCTTGGCCAGATCTGATGTCGACTTGGCTACTTCTCGCGAATCGGTCGTGAGGCATCGGACACGTACGCGAGGATGTACACCGTACGAAGGATAGCGCTCACTGTTCGTATCTCTGATGATTGCGGTGAGCAACGCCTTCCGGGACACTTCGACTGACGATTCGTCGGGATGGTGCTGATGGTACTCCGGAAGGCCGGTACGGCCGCCGCCGCTGCGGGAGTTGTTGCGTTCGGGTTCATCGGGCTGGTGACGATGGGGACTTATGCGGCAAGTGGGACGCCGCAACAGGCGGCGAATCGTTCCGCCCTCTCCCCCGGAACGGTCCCCGCGGCCTACCAGGACCCGATCCAGAAGTGGGGCGCGCTCTGCACGGAGATCTCCCCGCCGATGCTCGCGGCGCAGCTGTACCAGGAGAGCGGTTTCGACCCCAGGGCGCGCTCCGGGGTCGGGGCGCAGGGCATGGCGCAGTTCATGCCGGGCACCTGGAGCTCGTACGCCACCGACGGCAACGGGGACGGCAGGGCGGACGTCTGGGACCCGCTGGACGCGATCGCCTCGGCGGCGACCTACGACTGCGCGATCGCCAAGCGGGTCGCGAAGGTCCCGGGCGACCCCCAGGCCAACCTGCTGGCGGCCTACAACGCCGGCGAGGGCGCGGTGGAGAAGTACAACGGGGTGCCGCCGTACAAGGAGACCCAGGGCTACGTGCGGAACATCCAGGCGATGGCCCGCAGCTTCACGGCGCCCGCCTCGCCGACCGCGCCGCTGGAGGTGTCCCCGCAGTCGTCGGCCGCGATCTACTTCGCGCAGACCAAGCTCGGCACCCCGTACCTGTGGGGCGGTGAGGGCCTGCCCTCGCAGAGCGGGCGGTTCGACTGTTCGGGCCTGACCCAGGCCGCGTTCGCCAGTGTGGGCATCACCCTGCCCCGGGTGGCCAACGACCAGTGGTACGCCGGGCCGCACCCGTCGCGCGATCAGCTGCGGCCGGGCGACCTGGTGTTCTGGGCGACGGACCTGAGCGATCCGCGGAGCATCCACCACGTCGGGATCTACGTGGGCGGCGGGTACATGATCAACGCCCCGCACACCGGTGCGGTGATCCGCTACGACAAGATCGACACCCGGGAGTACATCGGCGCGACCCGGGTCACCTCGGACGGGGCCCAGGCGCTGCCGACCCGCAACAACGACGGCGCGGTCAACGCTCCGTCCCGCCCGGGCGGGGCGGAGCCCGCCGCCCCCGCGGGGAACCAGGGCGGCACCCAGGGCCTCCCCCAGGGCGGCGCGCCGGGAAGCGCCCCGGCGACCCCCGCCCGGTCGGCCGTCGCCGCCCCGCCCGCACCGTCCGGGCCGGCTCCAGCCGGGGCGGGTCGGTAGGTGCGGTGGGGCCGGGACGGCGGGGAGCTGTGTGCGCGCTGTGGACGCTGAGTCAAGTTTCCATAACCGCGCGTTTCCGTGGAACGCTGTGTCCCGGCGTTGACGTTGGGTCCGGTGGTCCCTCGTCAGCTTTCGGCGCCGGGCGGACCCCGGCGGGAACGTACAGGTGCAGCGGACCAGAAGGAGGTGCGGCGTGTCGACGCCGCTTGCCGACACGACCAACCCCGACCTCGACCTGCTCTACGCCGTCAACGGTCTGGCCAAGCGCTCCCCGCAGTGGCTGGACCACCTGATCTCCTGGATCGGCGAGTACGGCATCCTGATCGGCCTGGCGATGCTCGGCCTGGTGGCCTGGCTCCAGGCCAGACGCCGGCCGGACGCGCCGGTGGCGGTGGCCGGGCTGCTCTGGGTGCCGCTCTCGGTGGCCGTCGCCGAGCTGGCCAACCTGCCGATCGCCGCGATCGTGAACCGCCCGCGTCCCTTCGTCGACCATCCCGGGCTGCTGGTGCTGGTGGACGGCAAGGCCGGCACCCACTCCTTCGTCAGCGACCACTCGACCATGACCATGGGTGTCGCGGTGGCGCTGTTCCTGGTGAACCGCAGGCTGGGCTGGATCGCCGGCGGGCTGGCGCTCCTCCAGGGCTTCTGCCGGATGTTCATGGGCGTCCACTACCCGACCGACGTGATCGGCGGCTTCGCGCTCGCCGTCGCCGTGGTGCTGCTGCTGGCGCCGATCGCGATGGCGGTGCTGGTGCCGTTCTGCCACGCGCTGAGCCGCACGGTGGTCGCCCCGCTGATCCGGGCGCCCGAGCGCGGCGGTGCGGCCCGCGTCGGGGCCGGTCCGCGCGGCCGTCGCCGCGGGCGCGGGGCGGTGCGGGCCGGGGAGCAGCCGCCGGAGTCCGACCTCGCGGCCTGACGCCGTCCCCGGGCCCGGCGCCGCGCAGGTGCCCTGGGCCCGGTGGGATCAGTCCGGTCCGGCACCGTTCTCGGCGAGGTGGTCGGCCCCCTCGCGGCGGACCAGATCGCGCGAGCGGCGGGCCGGGGAGTACCAGCCGCAGCTGCAGGTCGCGAAGGCGAAGGATCCGCGCTCGCCGACCACGAGGCGGTGTTCGGGCATCCGGGCGGTGCCGGGTGCCGTCGGCAGCTCACTGTGCACGTGGTTCACGGTAGCGCCCGCACCGGCCCCCGTAACCCTTGGCGCCCCAACTCGTTTGCCCGGAAAGAGCTCTGCCCGCCCGGTGGTGGCCGGCGGGGCAGTCGGGCCCGAGGGGGTTGTCGCGAGGATGAAGATGACCGACCAGCAGCGCACCGGACGGTCGGCACGCCGTCCGGGTCCGCACCTGCGCTCGGCGGCGGGGGCCGCCCTGCTCGCCGCCGTCCTGGCGGCGGGGGCCGCCGGCTGCTCCGGCGGCCCCGTCGACGGCTCCTCCGACCAGCAGTCGGGCGCCCCCGACCAGCTCGCCGCGGACGCGCTGACGGCGGTGCGCAACGCCCCCGACATCACCGGCCGCACCGGCTCCGCGCACGCCGCGACCGAGCTGGTCACCGAGTCGACCGAGAAGAAGGCCTCGTTCAGCGGCACCGGCGGCTACGACTACGTCAAGCGGATCGGCCGGCTGGAGGTCCAGGTGCCGCCGGGTGCGGCGACCACCGGGAAGATCGTCGAGGTGGTCCTGCCGGGCACCGTCTACCTCCAGAACAGCGGTGCCAAGGTCCCCGCGGGCAAGTGGGTCAAGCTGGACGTGCGCCAGCTGCCGGACGGCAACCTGGTCAGCAGCGGCGCCACCGACCCGGCCTCGGCGGCGGGGGCGCTGCGCGGGGCGCAGAAGGCGGAGGCGGTGGGCACCGAGACCGTCGACGGGGTGGCGCTGCACCACTTCCGGGGCACCCTGGACCTGGTGAAGGCGGCCGACGCGACGGGCGGCAGGGGCGGGGACGGCCTGCGGACGGGCGCGCAGACCTTCACCGTCAAGGAGGTTCCGTACGACGCCTGGCTGGACGACCAGGGCCGGCTGCGCAAGGTGGTCGAGGTGTTCACCTTCGCCGGGGTGGCCGGGTCGAAGGAGCCCAAGGACCAGGTGAAGGTGACGTCGACGACCTCGCTGTCGGACTTCGGCAAGCCGGTGGAGGCGGCCGAGCCCTCGGCCTCGGACATCTACCGGATGAAGCCCACGGAGAGCCCGAAGTAGGGCTGGTCCGACGCGCCCCGGGCCGCCGGGGCAGCGCTCCGGCGCCGGGGCGAGACGGGGTGCCGCCGGGGCGGGTGGCCGTCCGGGGAGCGACTGCCACCCGTTTCGGCGGCGCCGAGATGGCCCGTCCGTGCCATGTGGACGGGCCCCGAAGTGCCTAGGCTGGACTCCGGGTGGCTGCCGCCCGGGCTGGCGAGGCACTGAAGGGGTGGTGCAGGTGGTGTCGTCCACGGGCGGCCGCAGCGGCGGCCACGACGACGCGGCCCTCGACGAGATCGATCTGGCCGGCGAGCTGATGATCGCCGCGACGGCCAGCTCCGGCGACCGGCTGCCGACCGAGCGGATCGACGAGGTGCTGCTGGACCGGTCCGAACCCGGGCAGTGCGACCGGGAGGCCGACGGCTAGCGGACTCCGGGCGCGACGCGGGCTCCGGGCGCGACACGGACTCCGGGCGCGACACGGGCGGACCCGCTCCGGGAGCGACGCGCCCCCGGAGCGAAGCGGCCGGCCCGGCGGCTCAGCTGCGCAGCAGGCGGCTGATCGCGGCGGTGGCCTCCGCCACCTTGGCGTCCAGTTCGGCGCCGCCCTCCTCGGCGGCCGCGGCGACGCAGTGCCGCAGGTGCTCCTCCAGCAGGGAGAGCGCGAAGGACTGCAGCGCCTTGGTGCCGGCCGAGACCTGGGTGAGCACGTCGATGCAGTAGACGTCCTCGTCGACCATGCGCTGGAGGCCGCGGATCTGGCCCTCGATCCGGCGCAGCCGCTTGAGGTGGGCGTCCTTCTGCGCGCTGTAGCCGTGCGGGCCGTGGTGCCCGGCCGGGGCCTGGCCGGCGGGCGGCTCGGTCCCCTGCGCGTGCTCCGGCTCGCTGCGCGCTTGCGTCGTGGTCATCGGCCCCGCCTTCGTCTCAGTGCCTGGTGGCTGCGTCGGCCACAAGTGTCCAACACCGGGGCCCTCCGTGGTGTTCCGACGGCCGTCCCGGCATGTGCCGCAGGGCCCCTGGAGGGGGCTCCCGGCGGTTCACCCGTCTGAGCGGCGCCCCGTTCTCCGGTGCGCACGACGGGGACAATCCGGGCGAGGTTCCGTCAGACTGGGGGCTCGCGTCCACGTGTGGTGGTGCGCCTGGATCAGCCGGTGCGGCGGCCGAACGGAAGGGGAGGTTCCGGCTCCTCTCCCGACACCCCGTTTGCGTGATTGCGTTCGGTTGCACCTAGCATCGTTCAGTCCCTACCCCGCACATCGGAGATTTCCGTGCGTTTTAGCCTGACCCCGAAGGAGACGAGCTTCTACGACATGTTCGCCGCCGCGGCGGAGAACCTCGTCGTCGGATCGAAGCTCCTTTTGGAGCTGCTGGGATCAGACGTGTCGGCCCGTGCGGAGATCGTCGAGCGCATGCGCGCCGCCGAGCACGCCGGGGACGACACCACCCATGCCGTCTTCCACCAGCTGAACTCGTCCTTCATCACGCCCTTCGACCGCGAGGACATCTACAGCCTCGCCTCGTCGCTGGACGACATCATGGACTTCATGGAGGAAGCCGTCGACCTGGTCGTCCTCTACGACATCCAGACCCTGCCGAAGGGCGTCGAGCAGCAGATCGAGGTACTGGCGCGCGCCGCGGAGCTCACCGCCGAGGCGATGCCGAACCTGCGCAGCATGTCCAACCTCACCGAGTACTGGATCGAGGTCAACCGTCTGGAGAACCAGGCCGACCAGATCCACCGCAAGCTGCTCGCCCACCTGTTCTCCGGTCAGTACGACGCCATCGAGGTCCTCAAGCTCAAGCAGGTCGTGGACGTCCTTGAGGAGGCGGCGGACGCGTTCGAGCACGTCGCCAACACGGTGGAGACCATCGCCGTCAAGGAGTCCTGACCCCCGTGGACATGGCAGCACTCATCGCCGTCATCGGCGTTGCGTTCTTCTTCACGTACACCAACGGCTTCCACGACTCGGCGAACGCGATCGCCACGTCGGTCTCCACCCGGGCGCTCACCCCCCGGGCGGCGCTGGCGATGGCCGCGGTGATGAACCTGGCGGGCGCGTTCCTCGGCAGCGGCGTGGCGCACACCGTCTCCCAGGGGATCATCGAGACCCCCACCGGCAACCAGGGGATGGCGATCCTGTTCGCGGCCCTGGTCGGGGCGATCGCCTGGAACCTGGTCACCTGGTACTTCGGCCTCCCGTCCTCCTCCTCGCACGCGCTGTTCGGCGGCATGGTGGGCGCGGCGCTGGCCGGCGGCACCGAGGTGATCTGGAGCGGGGTCCTCGACAAGATCGTCATCCCGATGTTCGTCTCGCCGGTGGTCGGCCTGGTCGGCGGCTTCCTGGTGATGCTGGCGATCCTGTGGATCTTCCGCCGGGCCAACCCGCACCGGGCCAAGCGCAACTTCCGGGTCGCCCAGACCGCCTCGGCCGCCGCGATGGCCCTGGCGCACGGCCTCCAGGACGCCCAGAAGACGATGGGCATCGTGGTCATGGCACTGACCATCTCCGGCCACCAGTCCGGCAACGGCATTCCGGTCTGGGTGAAGATCTCCTGCGCGACGATGCTCTCGCTGGGCACCTACGCGGGCGGCTGGCGGATCATGCGGACGCTCGGCCGAAAGATCATCGAGCTGGACCCGCCGCAGGGCTTCGCCGCCGAGGCCACCTCCGCGACGGTCATGTACATCTCGTCGTTCGTCTTCAAGGCGCCGATCTCCACCACCCACGTGATCACCGCGGCGATCATGGGCGCGGGGGCCACCAAGCGGATCCGCGCGGTGCGCTGGGGCGTCGCGAAGAACATCGTGCTCGGCTGGTTCATCACGATGCCGGCGGCCGCCGTCGTCGCAGCGCTGATGTACTGGTTCGTCCACCTGTTCTGGGGCTGACGGCCCCGCAGGACGCACGAACGGACAGGGCCCGCCCCCACATCTCGGGGGCGGGCCCTTTTCCATGTCCCGCGGCGGCACCGCCATGCAGCACCGCGGGACAGCTCACGGTCCGTCACGCGTCCCGGCGCCTCGGCGCCGCCCGTGACGGGCTCCGGTCTAGCCGAAGCGGCCGGAGATGTAGTCCTCGGTGGCCTGGACCTGCGGGTTGGAGAAGATCCGCTGGGTGTCGTCCAGCTCGACCAGCTTGCCCGGCTGGCCGACGCCGGCCAGGTTGAAGAAGGCGGTGCGGTCGCTGACGCGGGCCGCCTGCTGCATGTTGTGGGTCACGATGACGATGGTGAACTGCTCCTTGAGCTCGCCGATCAGGTCCTCGATGGCGAGGGTGGAGATCGGGTCGAGCGCGGAGCAGGGCTCGTCCATCAGCAGGACCTGGGGCTCGACCGCGATGGCGCGGGCGATGCACAGGCGCTGCTGCTGACCGCCGGAGAGGCCGGCCCCCGGCTTGTTCAGCCGGTTGTGGACCTCCTTCCAGAGGTTGGCGCCCTTCAGGGAGCGCTCCACCACCTCGTCCAGCACGGACTTCTTCTTCACACCGGAGAGCCGCAGACCCGCGATCACGTTGTCGTAGATCGACATGGTCGGGAAGGGGTTGGGGCGCTGGAAGACCATGCCGACCGAGCGGCGCACGGCGACCGGGTCGACGTTGGAGGCGTAGAGGTTCTCGTCGTCCAGGAGGACCTTGCCCTCGACCCGGGCGCCCGGGATCACCTCGTGCATCCGGTTCAGAGTCCGGAGGAAGGTGGACTTGCCGCAGCCGGACGGGCCGATGAAGGCGGTCACCGAGCGGGGCTCGATGCTCATCGAGATGTCCTCGATGGCCTTGGTGGTGCCGTAGTAGGCCGACAGTCCGCTGACGTCGATGCGCTTGGCCATGATCGTTGCTTCTCTCGTCTGTCTCGTACGTCAGTCGGTCGCTCAGTGTCCGCCCTTGGGCGAGCGCCAGCGTGCGATGCCCCGGGCGACGAGGTTGAGCCCCATCACGAAGGCGATCAGCACCAGCGCCGCGCCCCAGGCACGGGCGTAGCCGAAGTCGTTGTTGACCTGCGAGTACTGGGTCCAGATGTACATCGGCAGGGACTGCTGCGGTCCGTCGAACGGGTTGTTGTTGATGTAGTCGGCGCCGAACACCAGCATCATCACCGGGGCGGTCTCGCCCGTGATGCGGGCGACCGCGAGCATCACACCGGTGGTGATGCCGCCGATCGCGGTGGGGAGGACGATCCGCAGGATGGTCTTCCACTTCGGCACGCCGAGCGCGTACGAGGCTTCGCGCAGCTCGTTCGGGACGAGCTTCAGCATCTCCTCGGTGGACCGGACCACGACCGGCATCATCAGGATCGCCAGCGCGAGGCTGCCCGAGAAGCCGGAGTAGCTGAAGCCCAGGGCGAGGTTCCAGAGCGAGAGGATGAACAGACCGGCGACGATCGACGGGATGCCCGTCATGACGTCGACGAAGAAGGTGACCGCCTTGGCGAGCGTGCCGCGGCCGTACTCGACCAGGTAGACGGCGGTCAGCAGCCCGATCGGGGCCGCGATCGCGGTGGCCAGGGCGACCTGCTCCAGGGTGCCGATCAGCGCGTGGTAAATGCCACCGCCGGGCCCGGACTGGATCACGCCCTTCATGGAGTGGCTCAGGAAGTTCCCGTCGACCACCCCGATGCCCTGCTGGACGGTGTAGAAGGTCAGGGCGACCAGGGGGACGACGGCCAGGATGAAGGCGACCCAGACCACCGAGGTGGCGAAGCGGTCCTTGGCCTGCCGGCGGCCCTCGACCCGGGCCGAGAGGACGTAGCTGATCAGGACGAAGAGCAGGGCCGAGATCAGGCCCCACTGGAGGTGGCTGGCCAGCCCGCCGGCCACGCCGATCCCGCAGCCGAGGGCGATCGAGCCGACGGCCACGGCGGCCGGGGCCCACTTGGGCAGTCGGTTGGCGGTCAGCGGACGGCCGACCGGCCGGGCGTCCTCGATGACGGCGGTGACGGTCATGCGTTGGCCCCCGAGTACTCCTTGCGGCGGGCGATGATCAGTCGCGCGGCACCGTTCACCAGCAGGGTGATGACGAACAGGACGAGGCCGGAGGCCATCAGCGCGTTGCGGCCGTTGTCACCGGCCTCGGCGAACTTCAGCGCGATGTTCTGCGCGAAGGTGCCGCCGCCCGCGTCGAGGATGTGCGGCGACAGGACGTTGCTGGCGGAGAGCACCACCGCGACCGCGATGGTCTCGCCGAGCGCGCGGCCGAGGCCGAGCATCGAGGCCGAGATGATGCCGGGGCGGCCGAACGGCAGCACCGCGGTGCGGATCATCTCCCAGCGGGTCGCGCCGAGCGCGAGCGCCGCCTCCTCGTGCATCCGCGGCACCTGGCGGAACACCTCGCGGGAGACCGCGGTGATGATCGGCAGGACCATGATCGCCAGCAGGATGCCGACGGTGAACAGGTTGCGCGGGGTGCCGGTCCTGGTCTGGTCGAAGATGTACGTCCAGCCCAGGTACTCGTTGAGCCAGCTGGTCAGGCCGTCCATGTGCGGGACCAGGAAGAGCGCGCCCCAGAGGCCGTAGACGATGCTGGGGACGGCGGCGAGCAGGTCGACCAGGTAGGCGAACGGCTGGGCGATCCTGCGCGGCGCGTAGTGCGAGATGAACAGCGCGATCCCGATGGCCACCGGGACGGCGATCGCCATCGCGATGACGGCACTGACGATGGTGCCGAAGGCCAGGACGGCGATGCCGAAGACGGGCTTCGGGGCGTCCGGCGTCCACTCGAAGCTGGTGAGGAAGTTGCCCTCGTTGGTGGTCAGGGCCAGGACCGACCGCCAGGTCAGGAACGCGGCGATGGCGGCCATGACGACCAGCAGGAGGATGCCCGAGCCCCGGGCGAGGTTCATGAAGATCTTGTCGCCGACCCGGCTGTCGCGCGGCCGGCGTTCCCTGCCTCGCGGGGCGGCAGGGGAGGATGAAGTCATTGGTCTACTCCGGTCTGGTGGTGCCGCCCCGGAAGGGGGACGGCACCATGGCGGCGGTGCCCCGGACGTGGTGCTGGGTGTGGTCCGTTCCGGTGGGGCGGCCCCGGCCCCCCTCGCTCACGGGGCCGCTCCACCGGGGGTCCTGTCGGGTCAGGCCAGGGTGGCGATGACGCCGTTGACCTTGTCGGTCACGGCCTTCGGCAGCGGGACGTAGCCCTTCTCGCCGATGGCCTTCTGACCCGCGTCGCTGGCGGTGTAGGTCAGGAAGGACTTCAGGGTGTCGAGGGTCTCGGCCTTGTTGCCCTTGTCGCAGACGATCTCGTAGGTGACCAGGACCAGCGGGTAGGAACCCTCTTCCTTGGTCGCGTAGTCGAGCTTCAGCGCGAGGTCACTGCCGGTGCCGGCGGCCTGCGCCTTGGCGATCGTGGAGGCGGCGTTCTCGGCGGTGGCCTCGACCGGCTTGGCGGCGCCCGTGTTGATCGCGGCGCTCTTCAGGCTGTTGGTCTGGGCGTAGGCCAGCTCGACGTAGCTGATCGAGTTCTTGACCTGCTTCACCTGGGCCGAGACACCGGCGCTGCCGTTGGCCGACTGGCCGCCCTTGCCCGCCCAGGCCTTGCCGGCCGGGTAGGACCAGGCGCCGCCGCCGGCGGCGGCGAAGTACTTGGTCAGGTTCTCGGTGGTGCCGGCGTCGTCCGAGCGGTGGAAGGTCTGGATCTCGGTGTCCGGCAGCTTGGCGCCCGGGTTCAGGGCCGCGATCGCCGGGTCGTTCCACTTGGTGATCTGCGAGTCGAAGATCTTGGCGGAGGTCGGGCCGTCCAGGACCAGGTTGTCGACACCGTCGACGTTGTAGACCAGCGAGATCAGACCGCCGACCATCGGCAGGTCGATGCCCTGGCCGCCGGTGCAGACCGCCTTGGAGGCGTCGACCTCGGCCGGCTTCAGGGCCGAGTCGGAGCCGGCGAACTGGATCTTGCCCTGGTTGAACTGCTGGATGCCGGCACCGGAGCCGCCACCCTGGTAGTTGATGGTGCTGCCGGAGCAGGCGGCGGCGAAGCTGGTCTTCCAGACGTCCATCGCCGCGCCCTGCGCGGTCGAACCGGCGGCGATCAGCGAACCGGCCTTGCCACAGTTGATCGCGGCGGCGGGCGCGGCGGAACCGCCGGAACCACCGGACGCGGTCGTGTTGTTGTTGTTGTCCGACCCGCAGGCGGCGAGCGACAGCGAGCTGACGAGCGCCATGGCACCGATCGCGAGGGCCTTGGAGCGGCCGTTCCGCTGGAGCTTCACAGGGGTGTCCCTTTCTGTGGCATTGCCCTTGCGCGGGCCGTACGGCTACGGCGGCCCAGCACGGGTTTTGCTGTGGTCCGGGGCCCGTTCGGCCCTCCGGTGGTCCCGAAGTTAGGCCGGGTAAGTGACACGACAGCCGGTCGCAAGTGAACGGGGAGTGAACCTCGAACGGATGACAGGAAACTACGTCAGGTAGTAACGGTTGCGTCACGGCAAGGGCGCGGGAAGATCACTTCCACCGTTCCTTCACCGGTGCCGCCCCGGCCGCCCGCACCGGCTTCGCCCCCAGGAGCGCCAGCAGCGCGTCGATCAGCGACCGGTCGTGGTCGTGGGTGAGCCGGGCCCGCGCCTTCCCGGCCGGCAGCCACTCCAGCCGGTCCACCTCCCGGTTGGGCCGGAAGGACCCGCTGGAGGGCACCGCCGCCCAGTAGCGGACCTCCTTGGGACGGCCCTGCACCCGGTAGTGCTGGGTGGGCAGCTCCGGGCCCAGCAAGCAGCGGAACCCGGTCTCCTCCCGGACCTCGCGCAGCGCCGCGTCGACCACGCCCTCACCGGCTTCGAGCTTGCCCTTCGGCAGGCTCCAGTCGTCGTACTTGGGCCGGTGGATCACCGCGATCCGCGGCCGCCCCAGCCGGCCGCTCTTCTTCGGCCGGCCCGGCAGCCACAGCACCGCGCCCGCCGCCAGCACCACCGGGGCGTGCCGCGCCCCGGTCACGGCCCCCGCCGCCCGGCCGGCGGGCGGGCGCTCGCCCACCTCAGACCGTCCCGGCCGCGGCGGAGTGCCCCCAGGCGTCGGTCAGGACCAGCTCCAGCCAGCCGTCCGGGCCCGGCGGCAGGTCGGGCCAGCGGAGGCCGACGGCGTACCGCGCGGACTCCACCTCCAGCCGCTGGTCGGCGTGCACCACCCCCAGCACGTACGCGGTCGCCGGGGTGATCCGCGGGGTGCGCGCCGCGGTGGCGGCGGTGACGGCGGCGTCCGCCGCCTCCTGCTGCCGGGCCAGCACCAGGTCCAGCCCGTCCAGCTCGGAGGAGGCGCGGCCGCACACCTCCAGTGCGTACCGGGCCCGCTTCACCAGGATCCGCATCCGGGCCCAGGGCGCGTCGTCGGCCGCCAGCGCGGTGTCCGCGTCCGTCGCCCCGCGGGACGCCGGCACCGTGCCCAGCCGGCGCAGCCCGTCCCCGCCGTACGGCGTCGCGGCCCGCCGCAGCGGCAGCTGCTGGGCGCCCGCGGTCAGCGCGGCGAAGGCGGCGGCGGCCTGCGGCAGCAGCACCGCGGGGGCCCGGCCGGCCGCCGACTCCAGCAGCGGGGCGTCGCCGACCAGCAGGGTCATCCGGTCCGCCAGAGCGTGCAGCCGGGCGGAGCGGAGCTCCTGGAGCACCGTGGAGTGCGCCCTGGTCCGGGCCAGGGTCAGCTGCCGGT
Source organism: Kitasatospora sp. NPDC054795 (assembly GCF_053611565.1). Classification (NCBI taxonomy): domain Bacteria; kingdom Bacillati; phylum Actinomycetota; class Actinomycetes; order Kitasatosporales; family Streptomycetaceae; genus Kitasatospora; species Kitasatospora sp. NPDC054795. The sequence continues at coordinate 4,236 of NZ_JBSHAP010000049.1, read as the reverse complement.
CCAGCAGCGCCCGCGCCTTGGGGGCGCCCACATGGCCGGCCAGCATGCCCGTCCCGTCCGGGTCGGTGCCGCTCAGCGAGTCCAGCGCGCCCAGCAGCCGGACCGAGCGGCGGACGTAGCCGGGCTCCAGCGCCAGCAGGTTGAGCAGCCAGCGCAGCTCGGTGCGCGACTCCTGCGCCCAGGTCTGCTCGAAGACCGAGCCGAAGGTGTGCAGCAGCCCGCCGACCCGCCGGACGGCCCGCAGCAGGTCCGAGGTGCCGGCCGACGGGACGACCGAGGCCGTCCCGGGTCTGGCGCCGACCTCGCCCACCGCCAGCGGCAGCGCGCGCAGGAAGGCGCCGGCCTGGGCGGTGAGGTGGTGGGAAAGGATGTCCCCGGCGGTCGCTGTGGAGGCCGCCTGGGCCGTCATCGGCGCTTCGGTCATGGCGTGGTAGATCCCCGTTCCTCCGAGGTGCTCCCCCGGAGCTGGTGGCCGACCGCCGGGACAGGTCCCCTTGCCGTCCCGGCGGCTTCGCATCAGTGGACGCGTCAGCGCGAGGTCGCGGCCCGGCGGCGCTGGCGCGAGTCGATCAGCAGGTCCTGGACGTGTCGCAGCGGACGGCCCTCGGCGTCCTGCGAGTGGCGGGTCCACGCGCCGTCCGGCCCCAGGTGCCAGGACTCGGTCTCGTCCGACACCCCGAGGTCGATCAGCCCGGACAGCTCGGCGCGGTGTGCCGGATCGGTGATCCGCATCAACGCCTCGATCCGGCGGTCCAGGTTGCGGTGCATCATGTCGGCGCTGCCGATCCAGACCTCCGGATCGCCGTTGTTGCCGAACACGAAGACCCGGGAGTGCTCCAGGAAGCGGCCCAGGATGCTGCGGACCCGGATGTTGTCGCTCAGCCCCGGCACGCCCGGGCGGATCGCGCAGATCCCGCGCACCCAGACGTCCACCGGCACACCGGCCTGGGAGGCCCGGTACAGCGCGTCGATCACGGCCTCGTCGACGATCGAGTTGACCTTGAGCTTCACGTAGGCCGGGCGGCCCGCCCGGTGGTGGGCGATCTCGTTGTGGATCCGTGAGACCAGCCCGTCGCGCAGGCCGCGCGGGGCGGTCAGCAGGCGGCGGTAGGACTCGCGGCGCGAGTAGCCGGACAGCCGGTTGAACAGGTCCGAGAGGTCCGCGCCGACCTGCGGGTCGGAGGTGAGCAGGCCGAGGTCCTCGTACAGCCGGGCCGTCTTCGGGTGGTAGTTGCCGGTGCCGACGTGCGAGTAGCGGCGCAGGGTGTCGCCCTCCTGCCGGACCACCAGCGAGAGCTTGCAGTGTGTCTTCAGCCCGACCAGGCCGTACACCACGTGACAGCCGGCCTCCTCCAGCTTGCGGGCCCACTTGATGTTGGCCTGCTCGTCGAAGCGCGCCTTGATCTCCACCAGCACCAGCACCTGCTTGCCGGACTCGGCCGCGTCGATCAGCGCGTCGACGATCGGCGAGTCGCCGGAGGTGCGGTACAGGGTCTGCTTGATCGCCAGCACGTCCGGGTCCCCGGCGGCCTGCTCCAGGAAGGCCTGCACCGAGGTGGAGAAGCTGTCGTAGGGGTGGTGCAGCAGGACGTCGCGCTCGCGCATCGCGGCGAAGATGTCCGGCTGGGAGGCCGACTCGACGTCGGTCAGCCCCCGGGCCGTGCCGGCCACGAACTTCGGGTACTTGAGCTCCGGGCGGTCCAGCTCGGCGATCCCGAACAGCCCGGTCAGGTCCAGCGGCCCGGGCAGCGGGAAGACCTCCGCCTCGGTGATGTTCAGCTCCCGCACCAGCAGGTCCAGGATGTACGGGTCGATCGACTCCTCGACCTCCAGCCGGACCGGCGGGCCGAAGCGCCGCCGCATCAGCTCCTTCTCCAGGGCCTTGAGGATGTTCTCGGTGTCGTCCTCCTCCACCTCCAGGTCCTCGTTGCGGGTGACGCGGAAGGCGTGGTGGGCCAGCACCTCCATCCCCGGGAAGAGCTCCTCCAGGTGGGCGCCCATGACGTCCTCCAACGGGACGTACCGCTGGGGCGAGGCCTCCAGGAAGCGGGCCAGCGACTGCGGCACCTTGACCCGCGCGAAGTGCTTGTGGCCGGACACCGGGTTGCGCACCACGACGGCCAGGTTGAGCGAGAGTCCCGATATGTACGGGAAGGGGTGCGCCGGGTCGACGGCCAGCGGAGTCAGGACGGGAAAGATCTTCTGCCGGAACAGCGTGTGCAGCCGGGCCTGCTCCTTCTCCGCCAGCTCCGACCAGCGGACCACCTCGATGCCCTCGCCGGCGAGGTCCGGCAGCACCTCCTGCTGGAAGGCGGCGGCGTGGCGGGCCATCAGCTCGCGCGAGCGGGTCCAGATCAGGTCCAGCACCTCGCGCGGCTGGAGGCCGGACGCGCTGCGCTGGGCGACTCCGGTGGCGATCCGGCGCTTGAGGCCGGCCACCCGGACCATGAAGAACTCGTCCAGGTTGCTCGCGAAGATCGCCAGAAACTTCGCCCGCTCCAGCAACGGGATGCCCGGGTCCTCGGCCAGTTCCAGGACCCGTTCGTTGAACGCCAGCCAACTGCGCTCGCGGTCCAGGAAGCGGCCCTGCGGCAGTGCTTCGAACTCCTCCTCGTCCGTGGCCGGCAGCTCCGGCGGAATACCCAGCGCGCCGGACATCCGGGCCGTAGGTGACAGCGGGGCAGAGACGGGGCGGGGGATGCTCATGGGCTCCAGCTCCTCCAGCAGCAGGACGGCGTCCGGACGCGAATGGCTCTGCGGGCCGTCGCCCTCGCCCCGGGCCGGACCCGGGGACAGCACCCATCCTCCCGGTGCGGTCCGTACAGGACCGGCCGGTGCGTGGCGGTCGACTCTGCACGAGCGAGACACTACGGACTTCATCCTGTGATCTTCGCGGCAGCAATTGAATCCACGGTAAACACCGCATGGCCAGGAGGAAAGCTGAGTCGGTCGGAGCAAGGGGCGTCGCCGTCCCGTCCCTCGCCCGCGACCGCTCGCGGGGCCGTCCCGGCCGCGTTCGACGCCGCCGGAGGACCGGGGAGTCCGGTGCGCGGACGCCCCGGGGGCCCGGTTAGGCCGACCGGTTCGTCCGGTACTGGGCTCGGTACATGAGGTCCACCTCGTGAACGGCGAATCCCAATCGTTCATATACCCGCACGGCGGCCGGATTGTCGGCGTCGACGTAGAGAAGCACGGTGTCCAGTCCGCGCTCCCCGGTGCCGGTGCCGGTCAGGTGGCGCAGGCCCGCCGCGGTCAGCGCACGGCCGAGACCGCTGCCCTGCTCGGCCGGGTCCACCCCGACCACGTACACCTCGCCGAGCTCGGGCTCGGTGGCGGTGGCCGGGTGCACCTTGGTCCAGTGGAAGCCGACCACCCTGCCGTCGCGGGTCGCGAGGAAGAAGCCGGCCGGGTCGAACCACGGCTCGGCGATCCGCTCGGCCAGGTCCTGCCCGGTCCAGGCGCCCTGCTCGGGGTGGTGGGCGAAGGCCAGGGCGTTCAGCCGCAGCCATTCGGCGTCGTCCTCGCCCGGGCGGAAGGTCCGCAGCTCGATGCCCTCGGGAACGGCCACCTCCTCGGTCTGCCGGCCGGTGCGGCGCATCTGCCGCAGCTCGCGGACCAGCTCGGCGCCGTACGCCCCGGCCAGGTGCCGGGCCGCCGGGTGGCCGCCGTGCACCCAGAAGTCCACCGCGTCGCGCCCCGCCCGGTGGGCCTGCTCCAGGACGGCGTCCACCAGCGGGCGGGCCAGGCCGCGACCGCGGGCGGCCGGGTCGACCACCAGCTCGGCGGCGGGGTTGGCCGCCCGGCTCTCCGGCACCTCGAGCTGGCCGTAGCCGAGGACGGCGTCGCTCCCGGTCCCGGATTCGGTCCTGGTGTCGGTGTCGGTCCCGGTGTCGGCGCCGGTCTCGACGAGGTGGATCACACCCGGCCGCGGGATCTCCGCGTTCCGCAACCGAAGCCGGCCCTGCTCGGACACGGCGGCCCGGCCGTCCACCGCCTGGGCCGCCGCCAGAACGCGCAGGGAACCGTCGCGCTGCTCGGGCCGGAGCACATCGTCCGCAATGACCGCTGTCTGATCGTCCATGCCCAGACGATACGTCACCGGAAATGCGAAAAGCCCCTGATCCGAGTGGATCAGGGGCTTTTCTGAATAATTGTTCGGCGGCGTCCTACTCTCCCACAGGGTCCCCCCTGCAGTACCATCGGCGCTGTAAGGCTTAGCTTCCGGGTTCGGAATGT
>NZ_JBSHAP010000048.1:34226-60181 GCF_053611565.1 Kitasatospora sp. NPDC054795 | reverse complement strand
CGTTTCGCCAGCGGCTACTTCCTGCACCGTGACCACATGCGCCGGTTCTGGGACGACTACCTGCCCGAACCGCGGCTCCGTACGCGGGCCACGGCTGCGCCGTTGCGGGCGTCGTTGGAGCAGCTCGTGGGGTTGCCGCCGGCGCTGGTGGTCACGGCGGAGGCCGATGTGCTGCGGGACGAGGGCGAGGCCTATGCGGCCAGGCTCCGGGCGGCCGGTGTGCCGGTGGTGTCGACGCGCTACCAGGGTGTGATGCACGGCTTTCTGCTCGTCGGCGGGATCCATCCCACGGGCACCACCCGGGCCGCGCTGATCCAGGCCGTCGACACCGTCCACATGGCCCTGCACGGCCGCTCCTGGTGAGCCCGGGCGGCGCGCCGCGACCGGCCGACATCCCCCGGCCGGTCGGGGGCGACGACCCGCCGGGCCCGTCCGTCGGCGGGCTCGGCGCCGCTCCGTGCCGCCGACCGCCCCGCGGGTGGCGGCCGAACGACGGAATCGGCTGTGCCCCCTCCCCGGAACCCGAGGGTCCTCCGGGAGGGGGCACAGCCGATTCGCGTCACGCCGTCGGATCCGGGCGGTCGGACGGGGCGGGCCGGCTACAGGGTCCGGCGTACGCCCGCCTGCTGCTCCAGCCGCTGCAGCTGGCCGGTCAGACCCGCGTGCATGGCCTCGCGGACCGGACCGCTGCGCCCGATCCACAGGACCTCCCGGCCCCGGAGCTCCTCCAGCATCAGGGCGTAGGCCGCGTACATCGCGACCGCCGCGAGCAGCATGCCGAGCGCTCCGGCGACGTGGCCCAGCCAGGACACGCCCGAGACGCCGTGGAGGCCGGCGACGAAGTAGCGGGGTACGGCGATCATCAGGAGCAGCCACAGCACCCGCTTCGGCCTGGCTACCGAGGCCATCAGGGCGGCGAAGACCGTGAACGCCAGGTTCATCACTCCCAGTACCTGCGCGCCGCCGTGGGCGTCCGTGGACGTGACCAGGCCGTTGGCCAGCCAGGCGCCGGCGAAGCCGGCCATCAGCGTCGCCGCGATGACGTCACGGGCACCGAACGCCAGGATGCTGACCAGCAGTTGGAGCACGAAGGCGGAGAAGACCGTGAGCGCCACGGCCTGCCGGTGGGCGCTGTCGATCAGGCCGAGCTGCAGGCTGCTGGTAACGGCGGAGGAGATGGCCACCGTGAAGAAGCCCAGCGGCATCGGCGAGGCGATGGGTCGCATGGTGATCCGGGTCATGGCGTGCAGGTCCGGCTCGCCTCCGGTGCCGGCCGCCGTCGGGTCCGGACCGTGCGCGCGCCTGTCTTCCGTCGCCACTGCCGTCATCATGTCGCTCCTTGTTCTCGGGACGTGCTCTCGGTACTCGGCGTCGTCGGGGAGGCCGCTCGCGGAGCGGCGGGCCGGGATCGCTCCACGAGGCTATGAGCGGAGAGGAGGGCAGATTTGTCCTGATGTGTACGAATGCTGTCGTGCCCGTGCCCGCGTCCGCGTCCGTGCCCTGTTCGTGGGAACGGGACGGACGGTCCGTCATGCGTCGCGGTCGTGCGCCATCACGGCGTGGGTGACGGTCGGTTCCCCGGTGAGCAGAGCGCGGGCGTCGGTCTCGAAGGCGCGGTCGGTGCCGGTGTAGCGCCCGTGGTGCTGGGCGCAGTGCTCCGACCACGACGTCACGGTGAACGTCTCGACGAACTGCTCCGGCCGGGCGGCGTCCCGGTACAGGCCCCAGCTGACCGCACCCGTCCGGCGCCGGGAGGACTCCACCTTGCGCATCGCCGTGACGAACGCCGGAGCCCGCTCGGCCCGCACCCGGTAGGTCACGGTCACCAGGACCGGCCCGTCCTGCGGCGCCGGCTCGACGGTCAGCCGGGGCTCGGGCCATGCCTCGGAGAGCGTCGGATCGGTCCGGCCGCCCGGCAGGGGCAGCCGTCGCAACGAGAGCACCCCGCCGAGCAGAACCAGGGCCGCCAGGAGCATCGCCGCCGACACACCGGCGTGTTGGGCCAGCTGTCCCCAGCACAGCGCGCCGAGGGCGCTGCCGCCCTGGAAGACGAGCAGGTAGAAGGCCGAGGCCCGGGCCCGCACCCACGCCGGCAGGGCGACCTGCAGGCCCGCGTTCAAGGTGGACAGCGCCGTGATCCACGCCGCTCCCGCCAGGACCAGGGCGAGGAAGGCGACCGGCACGCCCGGGCCGACGGCCAGGGTCACCAGTGCGCCCGCGAAGACGGCCCCGGCGAGGGCCAGTGCGCCGTTGCCGCCGACCTGCCGCGAGAGCGCGGGCAGCGCTGCCGCGCCCGCGACCGCCCCCAGTCCGACGGCCCCCAGGAGGAGTCCGTACCCGGCCGCACCGAGACCGAGGGACTGGTGCGCGGACACCGGCAGCAGCGTCCACAGGGCGGAGGCGCCGGGGACGAACAGGGCGCTGCGCAGCAGGATCCGGCGGATCCGGGGTGCGCTGCGGACGTACCGGCCGCCGGCCCGCAGGGCCGCGATCAGGTGCTCGCGCTCCTGGCCCGGCCGCGGCACCCGCGCCCGGGTACCGGGGCGCCATGTCGCCAGCACGGCCAGGATCGCGAGGAAGGACGCGGCGTTGACGGCGAAGGTCCAGCCGACGCCGAGGACGGCGATGAGGAGCCCGCCCAGGGCGGGGCCGACGGCGCGCGCAAGGTTCAGGTTCACCGCGCCCAGCGCCGCGGCCTGCCGCAACTCGTCCCGGGGGACGAGCGAGGGCTGCACCGCCTGCCAGGCCGGGCCGTTGAGCGCGTTCCCGCAGCCCAGGAGGAAGGTGAGCGCCAGCAGCGTCCAGGGCCCGAGCCGTCCGGTGAACGCCAGCACGGCCAGTGCGGCGGCCACCAGCGCCATGGCGGCCTGCATGGCCAGCAGCAGGCGGCGCCGGTCCACGAGGTCCGCGAGGACGCCGGCCGGCAGGGCGAGGAAGAGCACCGGCAGGCCCGCCGCGAGCTGAACCAGGGACACCTGGGCCGCGCCGTGTCCGACCAGCAGCCACTGGGCGCCGACGGTCTGCATCCAGCTGCCGACGTTCGAGGTGAACTGGGCCAGCCAGAGGTCGCGGAAGACCCGTCGGCGCAGTGGCGACCAGGCCGAACCGCCGGCCTCGCCGGCCTCGCCGGCCTCTCCGCCGTCGCCGGCCCGTCCGTTGTCGGTCCCGGTCATCGACGTACCACCTGTCCGCCTCGTCGCACCCTGTCGGGAGGCCCGACGACGCGACGGTACGGGGGGCGGTCGATGTCGTCGGGCGGTCCCGGGAGAGCCCCTCGCTCCCTGCCCCGGGAACGCTAGTGCCGACGGCGCCGGTGGGCTTGACCGTCAGCGCCCACCGCTGTGCCGGGCCTGCACGGCCGGGATCCGGCGGCCGGTGGGCACCGGGCGGTGCCCGGGTCGGTTCGGTGGGCGGTGCTCGGGTCGGATCGGGTCGCGCGCCGCGGCGCCGGGCGGCGGATCAGATGCGGATGGCGGTGACGACGTGGTAGTCGACGAGGCCGTCGCGCCAGGCGGTGAGGAAGTTGCGGGACCAGTGGGCGGTGGGGACGACGTCGACGAGGTAGCGGTCGAAGCCGGGCCAGACCTCGGCGCCGATGGACTTCGTGGTGATGTCGGTGAAGCCGGAGCGGGTGAGGGCGGCGGTGAAGTCGTCGAGGGGGTGGGCGACGTCGAGGCCGTCGGCGAAGCTGGCGAGGAGGATCTTGAGGCGTTCGGCGACGTCGGCGCCCGGGGCGGTGAAGAAGGTGGTCACGACGAGCCGGCCGCCTGGACGCAGCACGCGGGCCGACTCACGGGCGAAGCCGGTCAGCTCGCGGAAGTGCTGGGCCGCCTCGACGGAGAAGACGCCGTCCAGATAGCCGTCGGAGAAGGGGAGTTCGTCCGCCGATCCGAGGGTGTACGCCAGCCGATCGGGGTACGTCGCCAGGGCTCTCGCGTTGACGGCACGGGCCCGCTCGATCTGGTCCGGGTGGATGTCAACCCCCGTCACCCCCGCGAAGCGGAACTCCCGCAGTGCCAGCGCCGAGCCCAGCCCGCGCCCGCAGCCCACCTCCGCCAGCCGCAGCCGTTCCCGCGGCTCGGGGAACTCCCGCAACGCCCGCCGGTAGAGCTGCTCCTGGCTGCGCACCCGGTCCTCGGTGGTCGGGGCGGCGAGGTCGATCCCCTGCCAGTAACCGAAATTGATGAAGCCTCCGGCGAAACTGGCGACTTTGGCCAGATCATCGGTGCCGTAGGTCTTGCGCACGGTCGGGGGGATGCGGTTGTGATCCATGGGCCGCTGGGTCTCCTGCTCGGTGGGCGCCCGGCCGTCGGGCGCGCCGAGGTACGTACCCAAACCTGTGGTGGTCCGAACACGGTACGTGATGGGGGAGGGCCCCGGGGACAGTGGGGGCGTGGTGGTGCTCCGAGGGGCTCGGGGCACCACCACGCGACCGGGGGCGGTCACCGGGTGAGGTCGGCCGGTGCGTCGATCCGGGTCAATTTCCGTGGGTTGCGCACGATGTAGACCCGGGTGATCCGGCCGTCCTCCACCGCGAGGCTCACCACCGAGGGCTCGCCGCCGATGTCGATCCGCCCGGCCGGCGCGCCGTTGAGCCACACCGTGGTGGTTTCGAGGGCGACCGGCAGCCGCCCGGTGCGCGCGAGCAGCGCCGCCACCGCCTCGGCCCCGTGCACCGGGGCCGTCACGGCCGCCGCGATCCCGCCGCCGTCGGCGATCAGGACGACGTCCGGCGCCAGCACCTCCATCAGGTCCTGCAGCCGCCCGGTGCACAGGGTCGCCAGGAACCGTTCCACCACCCGCTGCTGCTCGTCGCGGCTCACCCGCACCCGGGGCCGGCGGGCGGCCACGTGCCCGCGGGCCCGCCGGGCGACCTGCCGCACGGTGGCCGAGGTCTTGCCGAGGGCCTCGGCGATCTCCTCGTACGGCAGCTCGAAGACCTCGCGGAGCACGAACACCGCCCGTTCCGTCGGCCCGAGGGTCTCCAGGACGGTCAGCATCGCGAACGAGACGCTCTCCGCGAGTTCCACGTCCTCGGCGACGTCGGGGCTGGTGAGCAGCGGCTCCGGCAGCCACTCGCCGACGTACTGCTCGCGTCGGCGGGACAGCGTCCGCAGCCGGTTGAGGCCCTGGCGGGTGACGATCCGGATGAGGTACGACCGCGGGTCGTGCACCTGCCCGCGGTCGACCCCGGCCCACCGCAGCCAGGACTCCTGCAGCACGTCCTCGGCGTCGGCGGCGGAGCCGAGCAACTCGTAGGCGACGGTGAAGAGCAGGCCGCGGTGGGTGACGAAGGGGTCCTCGGTCATGCCGGCGACGCCCCGGCCGGGTCGTCGACGACGGCGGTGCGCCGGGCCAGCGGGATCCCGCAGGCGTCGGAGAAGCCCTGGGAGCGGACGCCGTTCGCGGTGTTGTTCCTGGTGGCCATGTTGACGAAGGCGACGTAGGCGGTGAGTTCGACCATGGCCGCCGCGCCGAGCCGGTCCAGCAGGCGGTCGTACAGTTCGTCGGTGACGGCCGGCGGGGTCACGGTCATGGCCTCGGCGTACTCCATCACCTCGCGCTCCAGCGCCGTGAACACCGCTGCCGCCCGCCAGTTCGGCACCTGGCTCGCCTTGGCGAGGTCCAGGCCCCGGTTCTGCGCCTGGAAGTAGCCGACGTCCAGGCACCAGCCGCAGCCGACCTGCGCGGCCACCGCCATGTGGGCGAAGGACTTGAGGCTCTCGTCGAGCGCGTCCCACTCGGCGATCCGGCGGGAGAAGTCCAGGTTCGCGGTGGCGACGCCGGGGTTGTGCCAGATCGCCTCGACGGGTTCGAGGGCGGCCCCGAAACCCTTGATCATGTTCTCGCTCAGCTCGGCGGGCAGCTGGGCCTTCGGCAGTCGCAGTGCCATGGTGTCCTCCCGGGTCGGTGGTTCGGCGGGTTGCCGTGTCGTGGTGGTGCCGTGGTGCCGTGGTGCCGTGGTGCCGGGCATGAGGACACCGCAGGGCGCACGGATGTGACAGCCGGGTGCGGGGCGCGGAAAAAAAATGACCTTCGGACGGGCCGGACGGTTCGCTACAGTCCGCGAGGATTTCCGACCACCGCGAGGAGAACGACACCGTGAACATCCCCGACGACCGCCCCGCCCCGCCGCTGACCGGCGGCGAGCGCGAGATGCTGCGCGGCTTCCTCGACTTCCACCGGGCGACCCTCGCCCTGAAGTGCGAGGGCCTGACCGACGAGCAGCTGCGCCTGCGCTCCAGCCCGCCCTCCACGCTCAGCCTGCTCGGACTGGTCCGGCACATGGCGGAGGTCGAGCGCGCCTGGTTCCGCCGGGTGATCGACGGCGAGGACCTGCCGCTGGTCTGGTCCGGGGACGGCGACTACCAGGCCGCGTACGACCCCGCCGGCGCCACCCGCGCCGAGGCCTTCGCCGCCTGGCAGGCCGAGGTCGAGCACTCCCGCCGCATCGAGCTCGCCGCCGACTCCCTCGACGTCACCGGCTACCAGGCGCGCTGGGACGCCGAGGTGTCGCTGCGGCTGGTGATGCTCCACCTGATCCACGAGTACGCCCGGCACAACGGGCACGCCGACTTCCTGCGCGAGGCGATCGACGGCACGGTGGGGGCGTAGGGCGGGGCGGCCGCCGACGGCCTCGTGGAGGCCCGCGGAGCCCGAGGGGACGGGTCGGCCTACCAGCCGAGGAGGTGGGTGCGGCGGGTGAGGGCGGTGAGGACGGAGTCGGCGGTGGCCTCGGGGGTGAGGGCGGTGGTGTCGATGCTGTGGGCGCTGTCCTCGGACGCCGGGCCGGGCTGGAGGACGACGTAGTGGAGGGCGGCGCCGGTGGCGCGGCTCTCGCGGCGGAAGGTGTCGAGGGTGGCCGGGACGGCGGCGGCCTCCACCACGACCTGGTAGCCGCGGGTGGCGTAGGCGAAGGCGGCCTGGGCGGCCGCGGCCAGGGCGGTGGCGTTCTGGCGCCCGGCCTCGGGCAGGTGGGGCGGGAGCCGGCCGCTGCGGATGACCCGCAGGAAGTCGTCCGTCCGCAGGTGGACGCTCGGGTTCAGCTCCCGGGCGAGCAGCTCCGCGACCGGGCTGTCCCCGGCCCCGGCCGGGTCGACGAGGACGAGGACGCCCCCGGCGCCCAGGCCGCCCCCGAGCTCCGGCCCACCTACGGTCGTACGGTTCACAGCTGCTGATCCCTTCGCGGGCCGGGGAGGGGCGGGTAGCCGGGGCGGGGCGGTCGGAGTGCGAAGGAGCTGGTCGGCCCAGATCCGGACAACCGACCGCCTCGTCCCTACGACTGATGCGTTTCGGGGATCAACCTAGTCCAAACGGGTGGCCCGAGTCGTCCCCCATCCGGTTCCTGGGCGGGTCGGAGGGGTGCTCGCCGGTCGATCGGAGACCGGTGGGCGAGCGGGCGGTGGCGGGGCGGTGGTCGGTCGGTGACGGTCCGGCGGGCGGTCGGGGCGCCCGCCGCGGGCCCCTACCGGTCGCCGGTGCGCAGCACGATCGGGTTGGTGAGCGCCGCCATCGGGCCCCAGGGCAGGTCCGGTCCCATCGCGTTGCCCCTGCCCGGGGTGCCGTCCGCCTTCGGGTGGCGCACCTCGGCCCGGACGTAGGCGGCGAGCGAGGCGGTGGTGCGCCAGACCACGGTGCCGGTGCCGTCGGCGGGCAGCGACTCCTGGTGCATCTGCCCCTCGTCGGTGAGGAGGCGGACCGTCCCGCCGGGCACGCCGGAGACGGTGATTCGGACGTCCAGCGGGGCGTCGGCCGGGACGGTCAGCTCCTCGCCGATGCCCACCTGGCGGCCGTGCCCGGTCACGGTGAGGTCCACCTCGACGGCCGAGGATTCGGCCAGCCAGCTGCGCCCGGCGCGCAGCCCGTCGAGGATCGCGTCCCGGGTGAGGTCCTCGGCCAGCACCACGGTGTGGGGGGAGCCGATGACCTGCGGTTCGCTGTGCGCGTCGCTGTTGCCCAGGGCGGGCAGCCAGGAGCGGCCCTCGCGCAGGGCGACGGCGAGCCGGCCGTCCCAGGTGTCCACCGCCGACTCGTCGTCGTACGTCCACGGGCCGTTCCACACCTCGACGGCGTCGGCCTCCTCGTAGCCGAACTTCCACTGGCAGGCGACGTACGGGCAGTACGGGTGCGCGGGCACGACCAGGCCGCCGGCCCGGTGGACCTGGCGGACGAAGCGGGGGTACTCCTCGTCGCGCGAGCGGTAGCGCCAGTCGACGAACTGGCCGGGCTCCAGGCCGAGGGCCAGCCAGTGGCCGTTGCGGGTGGTGATCTCCTCGCCCGGCAGGATCAGCAGGTCGGGGCCGGCCAGCGGGCCCCAGACGGCGTGCGAGGCGCTGGTGTTGTGGTCGGTCGAGACGATGAAGTCCAGGCCGGCCGCGCGCGCCCCGGCCGCCACCTCCTCGGGCTTGCGCCGCCCGTCGGAGTGGACGGTGTGCAGGTGGCAGTCGCCCCGGTACCAGGCCCGGCCGCGCCCGCGGGCCCGCTCCGCCGGGTAGTGCGGGGTGAACCGCGGCCCGGGCGGGCCGAACCGGAGGGTGACCTCGACGTGGTACTCCAGGCCCTGCGGGGTGACCTGGTAGGGGCCGAGGACCACGTGCCAGGTGCCGGGGTTGATCGGGCCGGGGAGGTAGCCGGGGGTCGCGGCGCCGCGGGAGAGGCTGAACGCGGTGCGGAAGCCGCCGGACCAGCCGCGGAAGCCAGGGCCGCCGAGGTCGGTGCCGCGCTCGTCGAAGATGCCGATGTCGCAGGAGTTGCCGGGGGTGCCGGCCGGGACCGGGGGCTTGTCGTAGCCGTAGGACACGGCCAGCTCGCGGACGCCCTCGGGGACCTCGACCGGGAGGTACACGAAGTCGGGGGCGCCGGTGGGCAGGTGGCCGGTGAGGGTGAGGGTGCGGTCGGGGGGAGTGGCGCCGGGGCCGTCGGCGGGGGCGGCGTCCGCCCGGCCGGTGGCGGTGGCGAGGCCGAGGGCGGTGGCGGCGCCGGTGGCCAGTCCGGTGCGGAGCAGGTCACGGCGGGCGGGCCCGGCGGCCGGCTGCGGGGTAGGCGGGGCGGTGCACGGGGCGGCCGGCTGCGGGGTCGGTTGCGGGGCCGGCGGGTCGGTGGGCCGGGAGGTCGGCTGGTCGGGGCGCGGGGTGCTGGGGTCGGTCGGCATCGAGGCCTCCGGGTCGGGGCGGGCGGGTCGCTCGCGTGCCTACCCCGGCGAGTGAACCAGGGGTGAGTCGGGGCCCACGGGGGCCGGGCGGCTCGGTGAAGAGGGGTCGGGCGGGGGCGGGGGCGAGTTGCGGGGAGTGACGATTGGTCGGTTCATAGTCATGTCATCGGTTTATATGCGAAATCGCGCGGATGGGAGACGGGCATGGCGGTGAGCCGGCGGGCGCTGCTCATGGTGGTGGCCGGAGGCGCGTTGGCGGGGTGCGGTGGCCGGACGTCGGGCACCGGCTCGCCCTCGGCGATACCGCCCGCCGGGTCTGCCGGGTCTGCCGGGCCCGCTGCGCCGCTCGCGACGGCGTCCGGCGGGCCCGCCGGGGCCGCCGCCGCGTCGACGGCCGGGCCGAACCCGACGCCGGCGCCGACACCCGCGCCGACCTCCGCATCGGAACCCGCGAAGCAGCCCCCGCACGAGCCGACCCGGGCCGAGACGGTCGAGCGGTACGGCGCGCTGGCCCCGAGCGAGTGGGGCCTGGAGGTGTCCGGGGTGATCACCGAGCTGCCGGAGGGCGAGAGCGCCACGGCGCTCACCTTCGACGCCTGCGGCGGCCCCCGCGGCAACGGCTACGACGCCGACCTGATCGACGCCCTGCGGGCGCACGGCGTGCCGGCCACGCTCTTCCTGAACGCCCGCTGGATCGACGCCAACCCGGACGAGTTCGAGCAGCTCGCCGCCGACCCGCTGTTCGAGATCGGCAACCACGGCACCGTCCACCGCCCGCTCTCGGTCACCGGCCGCTCCGCCTACGGCATCGCCGGCACGGGCGACGTCGGCGAGGTGTACGACGAGGTGGCGGGCAACGCCCGGAAGCTCACGGAGCTGCTCGGGCACCCGCCCCGGTTCTTCCGCTCCGGCACCGCGCACTACGACGACGTCGCCACCCGGGTGGTCGCCGACCTGGGCCAGCGCGTGGCGGGCTTCACCGTGAACGGGGACGGCGGGGCGACGCTGCCGGCCACCGAGGTGCGGCAGGAGGTCGCCTCCGCCCCGCCCGGCGCGATCGTGATCGGCCACCTGAACCACCCGGGCGGCGGCACGGCCCCCGGGGTGGCGGCGGCGCTGCCGGGACTGCTGGCGGTGGGGCGGCGCTTCGTCCGGCTCTCGGATGTGCTGTAGCAGGCCGGGCCGGGGTACGCACCGCGGGCCGTGCGTCTCGGGGCGGTCGGCTCAGACCAGGCGCAGGCCGCCCGGGTGCTCCTCCTCGATGATCCGGACCAGCCAGTCGAAGACCGTCGGCCCCCGGCCCGCCCGGGCGGCTTCCAGCTCGGCGGTGATGCGTGCCCGGTTGGTGGGGTGGGCGTGGGCCAGCCGCAGCTCCAGCCGGCGGACCGTCTCCGGGTAGCCGAGGTTGCGGCGGGAGACCTCGTGACGGCGCCACTCGATGACCCAGTCGCCGTCCTCGGGCGTGCCGTAACCGCCGCGCAGGCAGTCGGCGAAGGCGTCGAGGTTGCGGCCGAAGTAGCCGTCCTCGCCGATGGTCCGCCCGACCACGTCCCAGAAGCCGTCCAGGGTCTTGATCTCGTTGCCGTCGATCACATAGGTCACCGTCACGGGGTCGAGGATATGCCGCGCCGACCGCGGTTCAGGAGGCCGCCCGGGAGACGCCCGGGCGGCCCCGGGAGACGCCCGGGAGACTGCGGCGTCTCCCGGCGCGACCCCGGCGCGACGTCAGGGGGAGACGGCGATCGCGGTGGCGAGCAGCCCGTCCCGGACCGCCCAGCGCCCGTCGAAGCCGTCGATCCGGCGGCCGCCGACCACCGGGCCCGGGACCAGCAGCCGGGCGGTGAAGGTGCCGTCGGGGGAGAGGTCCAGCTCGGCCTCGTCGAAGTCCAGGAACAGCAGGGTCAGCGGGAACCAGGCCTTGTAGACGGACTCCTTGGCGCTGAACAGGATGCGGTCCCACGGGACGCCCGGGTGCTCGGCCGCCAGCTTGGCGAGCCGCTGCCGTTCGACCGGCAGCGCGACGGTCTCCTCGACGCCCTCCGGCAGCGGCAGTGCGGGCTCGGCGTCGATGCCGACGGAGGCGAGGGTGCCGGCCCGGGCGACGGCCGCCGCGCGGAAGCCGTCGCAGTGGGTGAGGCTGCCGACTACGCCGTCCGGCCAGCTCGGTGCGCCGCGAAGGCCCGGGACCAGCGGCCGGTACGGGACGCCGAGCCGGGCGAGGGCGGTCCGGGCGCAGTGCCGGACGGTGGTGAACTCGCGGCGCCGCTTGTCGACGGCCCGGGCGACGGCCGGCTCCTCCTCGGGCTCCAGCCGGGCCTCCGGCGGGTCGTCGTAGGCCACCTCGGTCACCACGACGTCCGGCAGCAGGTCCCCGATCATCCGTTCCCCCCTCGGTCGGCTGCGCGGCCGGGCCGCCGCGCGGGACGAGGGTAACCCGGGCGGGGGGATCTTGGTGGGGGATCGGGGACCATCGCCGGGCGGCCCGGCCACTCGAAGGCGGCGGCCGCCTCCCGGTTTGCTACTGCCCGAGCAGGCGGGCGAAGTCCAGCCCGAGGCTGCCGAGGACGGGCAGCGCGCCGAGGTCGGTCACCCCGGCGACGGGGATGCTGTAGCCCTGGTTCACCTCGCGGGGCGCCGCGCCGGCGGCGACGGGTGCGGTGGTCGGGAGCAGGACGGTGCCGAGGAGCAGGGCGACGAGCGAGGTGCGCATCTGAGGGGCCTCCGAAGGACGCGGGTGACGTTCTGTCAACACCGTCCGTGGCGGGGCCGTCACGCATCTTCGCCCCTTCGGCCGCATTGGTAAAGATGCTTGCCTTGTGTTCATGCCAACATCATGGAGGTCTGGACCACCTTGCGGACGGGCGCATACGTTTCCTCCACAAGGGCGGGCATTCGGTTGGCGAACTGTCGTGCGAATGTGTCGAGTTCCGCATGTCATGCGCATGTCTGCCCATGCCTGCCCATGCCCTGCACCGCAACCGGAGGGAACGAACCATGCGCGCCATCGGCAAGAACCTCAGGATCCTCGCGGGCGCCCCGCTCGCCGCAGCAGCCCTGATCGCCCTCACCGCGGGCTCCGCCAGCGCCGCGATACCGATCAACAAGCCCATGACCGGCAAGGCCACCTACTACAACGACGCCGGCTACGGCGCCTGCGGCACCCAGATCAACGCCGCCACCCAGATGCTGGTCGCCGTCTCGCACACCTGGTGGACCACCGCCAACCCCAACAACGACCCGGTCTGCAAGGGCATTTCGGTCAAGGTCAGCTACCAGGGCAAGACCATCACCGTCCCGGTGAAGGACCAGTGCCCCTCCTGCGACTCCACCCACATCGACCTCAGCCAGCCCGCCTTCGCCAAGCTGGCCCCGCTGGACAAGGGCGTCATCACCGGCCTGAGCTGGCAGTTCGTCAAGACCGGCCTGAACGGCAAGACCGTCGAGCTCTCCGCCCCGATCGCCGGCTCCACCATCGGCTGAACCGGCCCTCCGGCGACGGTGCCCGCCCCCGCCCGGTTCGCGGGGGCGGGTACCGGGGCCGCCATGAGCAGACGATCCATCAGATGTTGGACACGTTCATTCCTGGACTCCCGTGCTCGGACCGTGTCGGACCACCGACGCCAGGGCTGTGACGGTGACGGGGCCAGGGGGGTATCGGCCGTTCGGGATCACGGCCCTTCGGATGTCCCTCCGGGCGTCGGACGGGAAGGGGCCATCGCAAGCAGCAGCTGGACCGCCGGCGGCGCCGTCCGGGGATCGTGGGCCAGCCCCAGGGTGACCGTCGGCACCGGGGCGGTGAGCCGGCGCAGGCAGACGCCGGGGATCCGGAACACCCGGGCCCGGCCCTCCGGGATCGGCGCGATGCCGTACCCCGCCGCGACCGCCAGCAGCAACTGCTCGTCGTCGGGCTCCTCCCGCACGATCCGGGGCGAGCGGCCCGGCCACAGCTGTTCGGTGATCAACGCGTGCATCCCGGGCCCGTTCTCCCTCGGCCAGAGCACCACCGGCTCGTCCGCGATCCGGTGCCGGCCGATCCGGGCCCGGGTGCGGGCGAGGGGATGGCCCACCGGCACGGCGAGCAGCAGCTCCTCCTCGGCGATGATCCGGCAGTCGAGCCCGGGGACGTCCAAGGGTGGCCGGACGAACGCCGCGTCCAGCCGCCCGGCCAGCAGCTCGGCCACGTTGTGCGAGGTCCAGCCGGTCTGCAGGGCGACGTCCAGCCGGGGGTAGCGGTTGCGGAACTCCGTCACCAGGGCGTCGCAGACCCCGCCCCGGGCGGAGCGGGTGTACGCCACCCGCAGCCGCCCCTCCCGCCCCTGGACCACCGCCGCCAGCCGCTCCTCGGCCGCCGCCACCTCCCGCAGCACCCGCCGGGCCTCCTCCGCGACCGCCCGCCCGACCGGGGTCAGCGCGCAGCCCCTGCCGGTGCGCTCCACCAGCTCCACGCCCAGCTGCCGCTCCAGCGCTTTGACCTGCTGGCTCAGCGCCGGCTGCGCGATCCGCAGCCGGCCGGCGGCCCGGGTGAAGTTCAACTCATCGGCCAGCACGGAGAAGTAGCGCATCCGGCGCAGATCCATCCGGAGATCCGTCCGCAGATCCGTCCGCAGATCCGTCCGCAGATCCGTCCGCCTGTCCATCCGGCGATGATAAGCGCGCCTTATCGCCCGGGGACAGAACTGGTCTTGGACGGGACCGGGCGCGACCGGCTTACCTGGACACGGCCGCCGACATCGGGTCGGCGGCCCTCGGACGGAGGGGTTCGCGATGGACGTCGTCGTGGTCGGAAGCGGAATCATCGGGCTCACCACAGCGATCCGCCTGCAGGAGAAGGGACTTCGGGTGGTCGTGGTGACGGCCGACGGCCTGCTGTCGACGACCTCGGCGGTGGCCGCGGCCGTCTGGTTCCCCGTCGCCACGGGCACCGACAGCCGGGTGGCGGACTGGTCCGCGACCGCCTTCGCCGAGTTCGCCCGCCAGGCCGCGGACGGCGTACCCGGCGTCTCGATGCGCAGCACCCGGATGCTGGAGCACGAGCGGCAGCCGGAAGGCCTGCCCTGGTGGGGGGACGCCGTCCCCGACCTGCGCCGGCTGACGGCCGCCGAACGCGGACCGGAGTGCGCGGACGGCTGGTCGTTCACCGCCCCCGCCGTCGAGATGCCGCTCTACCTGCCCTGGCTGTTCGGCCGGTTCGCCGACAACGGCGGCGAACTCGTCCACCGCCGCCTCGACGCCCTCGACCAGGCCCTGGACTGGGCCCCCGTGGTGGTCAACGCCACCGGACTCGGTGCCCGGAAGCTCTGCGACGACCCGGCCGTGCACCCGGTGCGCGGCCAGCTCGTCCTGGTCCACAACCCCGGACTGCCCAGCTCGACCCGCATCCAGGACGACCCGGCCGGCTACACCTACATCCACCCCCGCAGCACCGACGTCGTCCTCGGCGGCACCTTCGAGCCGGACGACTGGAACACCGCACCCGACCCGGCCACCGCCGAGGCCATCCTCGCCCGCTGCACGGCCCGCATCCCGCAACTCCGCGAAGCCCGCGTCCTCGCCCACGCCGTCGGCCTGCGTCCCGCCCGCCACGGCGGCCCCCGCCTCGAAGCCGACCCGGGTGGCCAGGTCGTCCACAACTACGGCCACGGGGGCGCCGGCGTCACCCTCAGCTGGGGCTGTGCCGACGCCGCGGCGGCCCTGGTGGAGCCGCACTGAGGCGAGCCGGGCCTTGAGGTCGAAGCAGGGACTGATTGTTCGTCAATGAGTATGGGCTCGACAGCATTTGAGGACTTCCGCCGCCCTGTTCGGTCCTGACCGGCGGGCAGGTCCCGGACCGGTCGCAGATCCATCGCACGGGGTGACGCCGCCAAGGATGCCGAGATCACCAAGTGCACGATCAACGACGTGCTGAAGATACCCGAGGCCGAGGTCAGGACCACCAACCGCAGCGGCAAGAGCAGCAACTACATCGTGCAGCTGGAGTTCACCGACACCTCCGGCACGCGCGTCGCCGAGGGCGCCGCCGCGACCAGCAACCTCGCCCCGAACCAGGCCGCCGTGCAGAAGGCCTCGGGAACGGCGCAGGTTTCGGGCAAGGTCAGCTGCCGGATCGCCAACGTCACCCGCTACGCCGCACCCTGGGTCGAAGGCACGACCTCCCCGCCCGCCGGGAGAAGGCGGGGACGCTATCTCACCCCGTGCCCGAGGGCGTGAGGTCCGGCCAGGGGCGGCCCGCCCGGTCGGAGGCGGCGGACCGCAGGAGGTCGAGGACGGTGGAGCCCGGATAGGCCCGGAAGTCGCGGTGGGTACTGCGGTGGTAGCAGCTCCAGTAGCTCACCACCCGCCGTTGCGTACGGGCGAAGAAGGCGGGGTTGTCGACGAGGAACCGCCCGTAGGCGAGCCGTCCGGGGGAGCCCGGCACGGCGAGCGAGCGCAGCTCGTCCCGGATGTCGACCAGGATCTCCAGGACGTACTCGCCGACCAGCTGCACGACGAACGGGACGACCCACGGGTCCGTCGAGCCGACGATCTCCGCCAGGTGCCGCTGCCGGACCGTCCCGTCGTGGTGCCGCGAGTACAGGCAGTGCAGGAGCTGACGTTGCCGGGGCGGGAGCAGCGCCACCGCCCCGGTGGACGGCTCGTCGTGGTAGAGACGCCCGGGGACGGTCACCTGCTCGCCCTCGACGACGACCGGGAACGGGCCGGCAGGCCGGAGCCGCGAAGCGGGCATGAGGGCGAGAACCGCCTCGGCGTCGTCGGCGAGCGCGACCGGGAACGCCGCGGTCAAGGGGGCGGTACGGGTGTCGGGAGACGGCTGCACCGGGCCGAGCATACGGGCAGGTCGGGCCGGGTGTCCGGTTATGACGTGCACGTAGCGGGGGACCCCGGCGCGGTGTTTTCGCTACGGTTGCGCGCCGGGATCGCTCCGCTCCCGCCTCCGCTCACCAATTCCCTTCCTCCGGAGGAACCTTGGCCTCGATCACGCTCGACGCCGAACGCCGTGTCCACGCCGACACCGGGCGCGTCCGGGTCGCCGCCGTGGACGCGCTGCGCTCGCTCGGCTTCCAGATCACCTCGGAGATGGCCACCGTGGTGGAGGCCCGGCGCGGCTCCGCCGTCCGCTCGGCGATGCTCCTGCCCGACCAGGTGCCGGTGGCGGCCCGTCTCCACCTCGCGCCCGCCGACGGCGACCGCACCGCGGTGTCCCTGCACCTCTCGGACCGGGCGGTCTCGGTGATCGCCCTGGGTGTCCAGGACCCGTACGTGGCCGCCTTCCAGGCCGCGCTGGGCGCCCTCGACCGGGCCCTCACCGGCCTGGATCCGGCGGCCGGCGCGGGCTTCCCGCAGCCCCGGTGGTGGGCCAGCGGGCCCCGGGCCGACACGCTGGCCCGGCACCACGAGACCGGGCAGCGCCTCGTCGGCGGGGTCGCCGCCCTCGTCACCGAGCGGCTCTCCGGCGGGCGCCGCTCCACCGGCCCGGCACTGTGGGAGGGCATCGAGCGGATCGTGTTCCGCTCCCCGGCCGGCTACCTCACGATGGACATGGCCACTGCCCGAACCCTGCTGGCGATCCCGGTGATGATCGGCAGCCGGCCGGAGGGCGTGCCGGACCAGCTGGCGGCCGACGTCGCACGGTTGGCGGCCGTGGTGGAAGGCCGGCTCGGCGCGGGCGGGTTCGGCTCGGTGGAGGTGGCCGTCGCCGAGGCGGACCGCCCGGCCTTCGACTTCCTGCACCGCCAGTTCGGCATCCGCTCGCGGCTGCCCGTCCGCACGCTCTGTACCTGCCGCGCCTGCCGGCAGACCAAGGTGGTGAACGTGGACCTCAAGCGGCTGCGGCAGCGCAAGAACCGCCTCAAGCTGATCGCCTCCGTCGTCCAGACGACGTACGAGAAGGACGGCGAGCCCAATCCCTTCCTGATCTTCGGGTCGATCTTCCAACGGTCCAGGATCGACCCCGACTTCGTCTGCGTGCGCTGCGAGAGCACCGCCGCCGACGAGCAGCCGGTCACCTTCTGCCCGAGCTGCGGCGACATGCGCACCGAGTCCGTCCTCGACACCTGCTCCGAGTGCGGCCACGACTTCCAGGCCCTCGCCGCGGACCTCCCCGGATGGGCCGGCACCCCGCCGCCCCCGCTCGTGCCGCCGACCCCACCGCTCGCCCCGCCGACCCCGCCGACTCCGCCGACTCCGCCGCCGCCCGGCGCGCCCCCGGTGCTGCCCGGCGTGCCTCCGATGCCGGCGGCCCCGCCCCGCCCGAACTGCGGCATATGCGGCGGAAGTTACCCCGTGCTCTGGTCCGTCCGGATCCTCGACGGCCCCCACCCGAGACCGCTCACCGTCTGCGCCACCACGCCCCGGTGCTCCCCGCCCTCCATCGCCCCGCCCGTTCGGATCCTGGCCTGAGGCCCATGGGGACGGGCCCGCCTCCGCCATCGCGCGGGGGCGGGCCCGGTGCGGACCGGTTCGGACGCGGCGTGCGACGGCCGAGGGAGGCCCGTGGCCGCTACCGCCCCGTGAGGAGGTCGGCGAGGGCGGTCAGCGAGTCGACCGTCCAGTCCGCCTCGGGGGCCCTGGTCGTGAGGCCGATGTGGCCCCGGCGGAGGTGGGCGGTTCGCAGACCCGCCGCCCGGGCCGGGGTGATGTCGTTGGCGGGGTGGTCGCCGACGTAGAGGATCTCGTGCGGGTCGCCGGGCGCCCAGGCGAGCAGGCGGTCGAAGAATTCCGGGGAGGGCTTGGCGGTGCCCCAGTCCGCCGAGGTGGCGATGGCGTCCGCCGGGAGCGCGAGCCCGGTCAGCAGGCCGGTGACCGGCGCGTTCTGGTTGCCCGCGACGCCGACCCAGAGGCCGGCGTCGCGCAAGCGGTGGAGGGCGGGCCGCACGTCGGGGTAGAGGTCCGTCTCGTCGAGGTGCTCGCCGTGGCCGGCGGCCTCCCGGGCGCGCCACTCGGTGGCGATGTCGACACCGGGGCGCAGGACGCGGATGGCGTCGGAGTTGTCCCGGCCCTGGGCCACCACCGCGCCGACGAGGGCGGACATCGTGTGGGTCGGCACGCCGAGCCAGCGGGCCCAGCCGGACCAGTAGCGGGTGTCGGAGACCAGGGTTTCGCCGATGTCGAAGACCACGGAGCGGACCATGCGGGCAGCTTACTGTTCTGGGGTCCGCAGGTGGGTCGAGCGTGGGGATTCCGAGGGTGTCCGAGGACGGGAAGCCGGTGCTGTACGTCGTGGTGTGCGCGGCGGGGGTCGCGGGCGGGGTGGGGGAGCTGATCTCCGCCGCGCAGGAGCGGAACTGGGACGTCGGGGTGGTGGCGACCCCGAACGCCATGGCGCTCGTCGACGCCGACGCGATCGTCGCGCGGACGGGGCATCCGATCCGTTCGGCCTGGCGCAGGCCGGGGGATCCTCGGCCGCTGCCGGACCCGGACGCGATCGTCGTCGCCCCGGCCACCTTCAACTCGATCAACAAGTGGGCCCTGGGCATCTCGGACACCCTCGCCCTCGGCATCCTCTGCGAGTCGTACGGCTGGGGCGTCCCGGTCGCCGTGCAGCCCTGCCTGAGCGCGGCGCAGGCGGCGCACCCGGCCTATCGGGAGAGCCTGGCGAAGCTGCGGCGGATGGGGGTGCGGATCGCGGACTTCACGCCGGGCTCGTTCAGCTGGACGCGGGCCCTGGACCTGCTCCGGGACTGACAGGGTGGCTGATCGGCGGCGGCGATCCTTGCACTGTGGGGGGTGGCCCGCGGCGGACCCGCGGAGGTAGCGTCCGGGCAGGTCGGCGAGGGTGTGGGAGGTTTCCGGTGGCGGCGGTCAACGGCGAGGTGTCGTTCTGGTACGCGGCGGACGGAGTGCCCGGGGCGGGGCCCGGACTGCCGGGAGACCGGGACGTCGACGTGTGCGTCGTCGGCGGCGGGTACACCGGACTGTGGACCGCCTACTACCTGAAGAAGGCCGACCCCGGCCTGCGGATCGCCGTCCTCGAACGGCGCTTCTGCGGCTACGGCGCCTCCGGGCGCAACGGCGGCTGGCTGTACAACGGCTTCGCGGGCCGCGGCGCGTTCGCCAGGAAGTACGGGCAGCAGCGCGCGGCGGCGATGCAGCGGGTGATGGACGAGGCGGTCGGGGAGGTCGTCGGCGTCGCGGAGACCGAGGGGATCGAGGCGGACATCGTCCGCGGAGGAGTCCTCGAAGTCGCCCGCAGCAAGCCGCAGTTGGAGCGCCTTCGCGCCCATGTCGAGGCCGAGCGGGCCTACGGCGAGGGACGCGTCGAGCTGCTCGGCGAGAAGGAGGCGAGGGAGCGGATCGACGTCGCCGGCACCCTCGGCGGCTGCTGGAGCCGGTACGGCGCCCGCATCCAGCCCGCCCGACTCGCCCGCGGACTCGCGCGCACCGTACGGGAGTTGGGCGTCGAGGTGTACGAGGGTACGGCGGTCACCGCGATCCTGCCCGGCTCCGGCCACCGCAAGCCCCGCGCCGTCACCCCGCACGGGACCGTCACCGCCGACCATGTGCTGCGCGCCACCGAGGGGTTCACCGCCGGGCTGCGCGGCGAGAAGCGCACCTGGCTGCCGATGAGCTCCGCGATGGTCGCCACCGAGCCGCTGCCGGCCGGGTTCTGGGCGGAGGCCGGCTGGCAGGGCCGGGAGCTGCTGGGCGACTTCGCGCACGCGTACATGTACGCCCAGCGCACCGCCGACGACCGGATCGCGCTCGGCGGGCGCGGAGTGCCGTACCGGTTCGGCTCGCGGACGGACTCGGACGGCGGCACCCAGGTGGAGACGGTGCGCCAGCTCCGCCGGATCCTCGACCGGTTCTTCCCGGCCGCCGCGCAGGCCCGGATCGACCACGCCTGGGCGGGTGTGCTCGGCGTGCCCCGGGACTGGTGCGCGACCGTCGAACTGGACCGGGTGAGCGGGCTCGGCTGGGCGGGCGGGTACGTCGGCAGCGGGGTGACCACCACCAACCTGGCCGGCCGCACCCTGCGGGACCTGGTGCTCGGCCGGGACACCGAGCTGACCCGGTTGCCGTGGGTCGGCCACACCGTACGGCGTTGGGAGCCGGAGCCGCTGCGCTGGCTGGGTGTGCACGCGATGTACGCCGCGTACCACGCCGCCGACCGGCAGGAGGCGGCCGGGCGGGCCACCACCTCGCCGATCGCCCGGGTCGCGGACGTGGTCGCCGGGCGCTGAGCCGCCGGACGTCGGGACCCCGGGCGCCGAGCCGCCGGACACCGGGTCGCCGCCGCACGGGCCGCCGAACACCGGCCCGCCGACCGGGCGCTGGAGGAGCGCGGTCAGCGCCCGGTTGACGGCCCGGCGTGCCGGACCGTGTGGCGGCGGCCGCCGGTGCCGTCGCCCGGCCAGGATGTGCGGATGACAGTGAACGAGCCGGATCCGCCGACGGCGTCGCCCGGTCCGCGGCCGCCGCGTCGATGGTCCGTTCGGACGTGCCGCCGAGCGGACTCGGCCCGCAGCACCGACGGTGAAGGCGTGCTGAGGAGAACCCTGCCGGCCGTTGCGGTCGCCCTGCTGCTCTGCGTGCCCGGGAGCGGCGCGTGGGCCAGGTCGCCGGGCCGACAGGTGGCGGTCGTCGACCAGGCCTCGCGGAGCGTGCTGGTGCTGCAGAGCGCCGAGGAGCTGATGGCCTACCGCGGGCCGGGCCGGCTGCCGGTGGTCTGGGGCTGGAGTGCCGACCGGGCACCGGAGTTGGCGGATCTGACGCCCGCGCGCAGCTGGACGAACCCGGACGAGGCGAAGTCCCGTGTGCGGCAGGGGCGCCGCTACCTGCTGACGACGGCCTCCGGCGGGTTGGCCGCCGTCGTGGAGACCACCGTGGGCCGCGTCCACTGGGCGGCGGACCTGGGGACGTCCGTCAACCCGCACAGCATCGAGCTGCTGCCGGACGGCAACGTGGCCGTGGTGGCGAGCACGGGCGGCTGGGTGCGGCTGTACGCGGCCTCGCAGGGCCCGCGGGCCGCCGCGTACGCGGAGTTCCCGCTGCCCGGCGCGCACGGGGTGCACTGGGACGGGCGGAGCGGCCTGCTCTGGGTGCTCGGCGACACGTCGCTGAGCGCGCTGAGGGTGGGCGGTACCGAGGCCGCGCCCACGCTCACCGCGGTGCGCAGCAGCCCGCTGCCGGGGCACGGCGGGCACGACCTGGCGGGTGTCCTGGCGGCTCCGGGGCAGTTCTGGGTGACCACGCTGACCGGCCTGTGGCGCTTCGACCCGGCCACCGACCGCTTCACCGCCGTGCACCTGGCCGATCCGGCCGCCGAGCGGGACGTCAAGAGCGTCGGTGACGAGCCCCACACCGGCCGGCTGCTCACGGTGGCGCCCGAGCACGCCGCTCCGTGCGACTGGTGTACCTCGGTGATCACCCTGCACCGTCCCGACGGGGCGCGGTCGCTGCGCGGCACGCACCTGTACAAGGCGAGGTGGTGGAGTGGCTGGTAGCAGACTTTGGACTCCCGGGTGCCGATCTCGGGGCGCGCGTCGGAGATACCACCCGAAATGCGGACGGCATTCGGCTGATGGGGCATATTGTGTACACCGACAAACTACTCCGATGGGGGTCAGTTTCCCGTCGCGGTCCGCAAACCATCCGTCGCCCCCGGTCGGCTGGGATAGCGTCTTGGGGTCGGGGGGTCGACACCGATCCGGTGCAATCGAACGCTAGCTACTGGGCCGTAGCGGCCGAATGAGTCATGGAGAAAAACATGCGGAATTTCCCTGCGGAAAACCGGCCGGACGGAGTGGACGATCTCCAGCTCGCGATGGAATCACTGGCCGCCTTCCCGTCCCGGAACGCCGGAAGCGGGGCCGATGTGACCGAGCGGCTCGCCGCCGTTCACGATCTGTGCCGCGCGGTCGACGCGGTACTGGACAGCCTCGTCGTCCAGGCCGCCGCCGAGGCCGCCGAAGAGGGGTGGACCGCGGCCCGGATGGCGGCCGAACACTCCGGCTACTACGCCAGGTTGCAGCGCGCGCTGCTCCCCGCCGGTGCCGGGCTGACCCGGCCGTGAACGCGGTGCAGCCGGGCGGGCACGTGCTGTCCTGCCCGACCCGGTGGAGCGACGTCGACGAGAACGGGCACATCAACAACGCCCGTCTGGTCGGCTACGTCCAGGAGGGGATTTACGACCTGTTCCGTCACCACGAAACCGCGGTGAGGGAATCGCTGTTCTCCTCCGGATTCATTATCGCGAGGCACGAGATCGACTACCTGGAGCAGTTGCACCACCGGCCCGAGCCGCTGTCGGTGCGACTCACCGTGGAACGGCTGGGGCGCAGTTCGGTGCAGGTCGAGGTGAATGTCTGCCGGGATCGGCTCATCTTTATGCGGGCGCGGACCGTGGTGGTCGCGCGGGACCGCGAATCCGGCCGCTCGCGGGCGCTGAGCCCGGCCGAGCGGATCTTTCTCTCGGCGTTTATGGTGGACGCGGCCCGCGCCCAGGCGGTCCTGGCGGCCACGACGGTGACCGCGGCGACCACGGTGACGGCCCCGGCGGTGGTGGGTGCCGCCACGACGGTGGCCGCGGCGGCGGTGACCGCGACGACCCCGGCGCAGCGCGTACCGGGCGGCGCGGCCGGCGGTGCGATGGTGCCCTCCCGGCGGCCGCGCAGGCGGTGCCACGCCTCGGCGGGGTGAGCCCCCGCCGCGGGCCGGCGGCGTGATCGACGACGGCGCCGATCCGCCGGGGCCGGCCTTCCCCGCCGCACGGCCTCCCCGGCCCTCCCCGTGCCCCCGGCCCTCCCCGCGCCCCGAGCATTCCGGAGCCCCGGCGGCCGGGTGTCCGGCCCGTCCGCAGGCACGGTTCCGCGGGCCCACGGCGGAAGGCCGGTTCCGAAGGCGCCGGGGCGAGTTACGCTGAGCAGCACGGGCACCGGTACGTCCCACGGTGGTCACGGGCTGCGATCCCCCTCCTGGCCCGGGGCGAGCAGGCCGCCGGTCCGGCCGGAGCCCGCCGACCGGAAGGAGGACGCGATGACCATCTCCTCGGAGGACTTCCTCGCCCGCATCGTGGAGCGCGGAGAGTACCGCGGCGACGCCGAGGCGGATCACGCCGCCCGGGTCGTACTGGCCCTGCTCGGTGAGCACCTGGTGGGGTCCGCGCGGGTCGAACTCGCCGATGCGCTGCCCGTCGGCTACGCCTCGCTGGTGCGCGACGCCCTGCCCGCGGCCGAGCCGCTGACCGCCGAACGCTTCGTGCAGGCCGTGGTGGGGTGGATCGACGGGGCGACCCCGGCGACGGTGCAGTGGGACATCGGGGCCGTGCTCAGCACGGTCGCCGACCTGGTCCCCGGGGAGTTGCTGGACCAGGTGATCGAGCAACTCCCGGACGGCTACGACCTGCTGTTCGGCCACCCGGCGCCGGCCTGAGCCCGTCCGGGCGGCCGTCGGGTGCCGCTACCCCGTGGTGGCCCGGAACAGCTCCGCGCCCGGGCCGGTCAGTTCGACCGGCCCGGCGCCCGGGCGCAGATAGGCCGACGCGCCCGCCGGAAGGGGGAGTTCGGCACCGCCGGGCGTCCGCAGCCGGGCCTGCCCGGAGACGCACAGCAGGATCTGCGGGGTGGGGAGGTCGACCCGGGCGGCGGCCGGGCCGGGGCGCAGGCGGGAGAGCCTGAACTCCTCGGCGGGGGAGGGGAAGACCTCCTCGACGCCGGTTCCGGTGCCTGTTCCGTCACCCGCGCCGGAGCCGGAGCCCGGGTCGTCCCCGAGCCGGCGCGGCACCAGCACCTCCGGCTCCCCGGGCCGGAAGGACGTGACCGCCAGCAGACCGTCCACGTCGACGTGCTTGGGGGTGAGCCCGCAGCGCAGCACGTTGTCCGAGTTGGCCATCAACTCCACGCCCACGCCCCGCAGGTAGGCGTGCGGAACCCCGGCGTCCAGGAACAGCGCCTGCCCGGCCGCGAGCCGGACGTGGTTGAGCAGCAGCGCGGCGAGCAGTCCCCGGTCGCCGGGGTACTCCTCGGCGAGGCGGGCGTACGCGGCGCAGCTCGCGCCGTACGGTCCACCGGCGACCGCCGTGCGGCGCAGAGCCTCGGTGACGGCGGCGAGTTCGCCGCCGGAGGCGTCCGGCCCGGACCGCAGCAGCTCGGGCAGCACGGCCTCGGCGGGCCGGGCGCGCAGGGCGGCGGCCCAGGGGGACAGCACACCGAGCGCGTCCAGCAGCCGGGCGGTGGCGGCGGTGGGCCGGAAGCCGCAGAGGGCCTCGAAGTCGCCGAGTGCGCAAATGAGTTCGGGCTTGTGCCCGCGATCCTTGAACACCCGCTCCGGCGCGTCCACCGGGATGCCCCGGGCCTGCTCCGCCGCGTACCCGGCCTCGGCCTGGGCGCGGGTGGGGTGGACCTGGAGGGAGAGCGCCCGGTCGGCGGCCAGCACCTTGAACAGGAACGGCAGCTCCGGGCCGAACCGCCGTACGGTGTCCGGTCCGAGCAGGCCTTCCGGGTCGGCCTCGATCAGCCGGTCCAGCGGCTGCTGTCCGACACCGACACCGGCGCTGTCGCTGTCGCTGTCGCCGCCGAGGCCGGAGAGCAGGGAGGGCGCCGTCGGGTGGGCGCCCAGCCAGAGTTCGGCCTGCGGGCCGCCGTCGGGCGCGACGCCGGTGAGTGCGGGGATCGCGGTGGGCGAGCCCCAGGCGTAGCGGCGGACGGGGTTCCGCAGGAGGGCGAACGGCGGAAGGGCGGGCCGCGGCGAAGCGGGTGGCGGAAGGGCGGTCGGCGGCATGCGGGCGGCTCCGGGGAGGCTCAGCGGCAGAGTGCGGCCGCGCCGATCAGCCCGGCGTCGGTGCCGAGTTCGGCGCGGCGCACGTCCAGGCCGCGGATGTACGAGAGGGCGGCGTAGCGGTCCAGGTGGCGGGCGAGCGGGGTGAACAGCACGTCCCCGGCGCCGGCCACGCCGCCGCCGACGACGACCCGGGAGAGGTCCACCAGGGCAGCCGTGGCGGCGATCCCGGCGGCCAGCGCCTGGGCGGCGCG
The DNA here is from genome assembly GCF_053611565.1 of Kitasatospora sp. NPDC054795. NCBI lineage: Bacteria > Bacillati > Actinomycetota > Actinomycetes > Kitasatosporales > Streptomycetaceae > Kitasatospora > Kitasatospora sp. NPDC054795. The sequence goes on along the minus strand of NZ_JBSHAP010000048.1, from coordinate 35,065 downwards.
GTCGAAGGAGGCGATCGCGAGCGGGTCGCCCGCGGCGGCGGAGGCGGCGACGGCGCGGGCCGTCCGGTCGCCGTCCACCGGATGCCAGCCCTGGGCGAGCGCCCGGCGGGCGATGGCGGTGCCGCTGGCGAGGCCCTCCAGGCAGCCGCGCGAGCCGCACGGGCAGGGTTCGCCGTCCAGGTCGACGGTGATGTGCCCGAGGTGGCCGGCGTTGCCGCTGGGGCCGGGGCGGACCGCGCCGTCGAGGACCAGTCCGGCGCCGACCCCGGTCGACACCACCAGGCAGAGCGCGTTGCGGGCGCCCCGGGCCGCGCCCTGCCAGTGCTCGGCGGCGGCCATCGCGACGCCGTCCCCGGCGAGGCGGACGGGCAGTGCGCGCGCTGCCACCGCGGGGTGCGCGGCGACCTCGGCGACCAGCGGGAAACCGCGCCAGCCGGGGATGTTGACCGGGCTGACGGTGCCGTCGGCGAGGTCGACCGGGCCGGCGCTGCCGATCCCGACGGCCGTCACGGCGGCCCAGTCGGCCGTGCCGGAGAGTTCGTCCAGCACCCGGTGCACCACGGCGAGCACGGACGCGCCCGGCTCGGCGGCCGGGGTGGGCAGCTGGAGCCGGTGCCGCAGCCGTCCGTCGGCGTCGACCAGTGCCCCGGCGATCTTGGTGCCGCCGATGTCGAGGGCGGCGAACAGCGGGGTGAGCGGCACGGTGGGCTCCAGGAAGTAGGGGGGCGGGGGGGCGCCCCCCCCGGCGCGGCCGGGGGCCCCCCCGAACGCAAACCACCACCCCCCCCCCCCCCCCCGCCGGAGTAAAAAAAAAAAAAAACCAACCACACAAAAAAAAA
>NZ_JBSHAP010000048.1:11192-34216 GCF_053611565.1 Kitasatospora sp. NPDC054795 | reverse complement strand
AAATATCGTCGGCTGCGTCAGTTGTTTATAAGAGACCGGGGTGCGCGGCAGGGTGGGCTCCAGGAAGTCGGGGGGCGGCGCCCCGGCCGCGGGGCCGGGGCGCCGGACAGCGTAGACGTCAGGCCGTCGCCCGCAGGCGCAGGGTGACCAACTCGAACGGGCGCAGCGCGAGGCGCACCGCGCCGTCCTTGACGGACACCTCGCCGCGGGTACCGTCCCAGGGCCGCTCCAGCAGGTCGCAGGGGACGGCGCCGGCCAGCGGGAAGGAGGTGGTCAGCCGGCCCCGGGCGCGGCCGCCGCCGGCCTCGTAGACCCGCACGATCAGGTCCCCGCTGCGGTCGTCGGCGAGCTTGACGGCGCTCACCACCAGAGCGTCGTTGTCCAGCTCCACCAGCGGCGCGACCCGCTCGGCGCTGCCGGTGACGCGCCGCTCGGGCAGGCCGATCCGGTAGCCCTCGCGGACGGCGTCGCCGATCGCCGCGCCGGGCACCAGGGCGTGCCGGAAGCGGTGCAGGCCCTGGTCGGTCCTCGGATCGGGGAAGCGCGGGGCGCGCAGCAGCGAGAAGCGGACCGTGGTGGTGGTCCCGCCGTCGTCGGGGCGCACGGTGCGGGTGACGTCGTGGCCGTAGGTGGAGGCGGTGACCAGGGCGACGCCCCAGCCGGGCTCGTCGAAGTGGACGAAGCGGTGGTTGCAGGCCTCGAACTTGGCGGCGTCCCAGCTGGTGTTGGTGTGGGTGGGCCGGTAGAGGTGGCCGAACTGGGTCTCGGCGGCGTAGCGCTCGGTGTGGACGTCGAGCGGGAAGGCGGCCTTGAGGAACTTCTCGGTCTCGTGCCAGTCGACCTCGGTGTCGATGTCCACGCGCTGTTCGCCGGCCGGCAGGGTGAGGGTCTGGACGACGGTGGAGGAGCCGAAGGAGCGGGTGATCCGCGCCGAGGCCGCGGCGGGGGACGCGGCGGCGGTGAGCGAGTCCACGCCGGTCAGGTCGGTGACGGTGTTGCGGTAGAACTGGTCCACGTCCCAGGCGTCCCACATGTTGGGAAAGTCGGGGTGCAGCTGGAGCAGGTTGGCCCGGCTGCCGGGGGCGACGCTCTCCCGGCCGGTCGCGAGCTCGACCACCGAGGCGATCAGCCCGTCCGCGTCCACGACGACCTCCAGCAGGCCGTTGCGCAGCGTGAAGCCGCCCTCGGCGCGCTCGACGGCCTCGCAGGTTCCGCTCGGCGGGGCGGTGGCGCCGGCCCCGCCGCCCGGCACCGCCGAGCGGGTGTGCGGCGCCGCGTTGAACACCAGCTCGCGCCCGCCCGAGGGCGCCCCGGCCAGTGCCTGCTGGGCCGCGCCGATCAGCCCCTTCAGCTCGCCCGCCAGCGCCGCGTACGTCGCCTCGGCCTCGCGGTGCACCCAGGCGATGGACGAGCCGGGCAGGATGTCGTGGAACTGGTGCAGCAGTACGGTCTTCCAGATCCGGTCCAGCTGTTCGTACGGGTACTCCGCACCGGTGCGCAAGGTGGCGGTAGCGCACCAGAGTTCGGCCTCGCGCAGCAGGTTCTCGCTGCGCCGGTTGCCCTGCTTGGTCTTCGCCTGGCTGGTCAGGGTGGCCCGGTGCAGCTCCAGGTAGAGCTCGCCGACCCAGACCGGCGGGTTCGGGTACTCGGCCTCGGCCCTGGCGAAGAACTCGGCGGGGTTCTCCCAGCGGACGGTGGCCGAGCCCTCCAGGTCGTTCATCCGGGCCGCCTTGGCGACCATCTCGCGCGTCGTGCCGCCGCCGCCGTCGCCCCAGCCGGTCGGGGCGAGCGAGTGCCGGGCGACGCCCTTGTCCTTGAAGTTCTTCGCCGCGTGGGCGATCTCGCTGCCCTTCATCGAGCAGTTGTAGGTGTCGACGGGCGGGAAGTGGGTGAAGATCCTGGTCCCGTCGATGCCCTCCCAGAGGAAGGTGTGGTGCGGGAACTTGTTGATCTGGCTCCACGAGATCTTCTGCGTCAGCAGCCACTTGGAGCCGGCGTTGCGGATGATCTGCGGCAGGCCGCCGGTGAAGCCGAAGGTGTCCGGCAGCCAGGCCTCGTGGTTCTCCACCCCGAACTCGTCCAGGAAGAACCGCTTGCCGTGCACGAACTGCCGGGCCATCGCCTCCGAGCTCGGCATGTTGGTGTCGGACTCCACCCACATGCCGCCCGCCGGGACGAACCGGCCCTCGGCGACGGCCTTCCGCACCCGCGCGTACACCTCGGGGCGGTGCTCCTTGATCCAGGCGAACTGCTGAGCCTGGGACATGGTGTAGCGGAAGTCCGGCTCGTCCTCCAGCAGCGCCGTCATGTTGGCGGTGGTGCGGGCCACCTTGCGGACGGTCTCGCGCAGCGGCCAGAGCCAGGCCGAGTCGATGTGCGCGTGGCCGATCGCGCTGATCCGGTGCGCGGAGGGCGCGGCGGGCGCGGCCAGTACCCCTTCGAGCTGCGAACGGGCGGCCGCGGCAGTGCCGTTGACGTCCTGGAGGTCGACGGCGTCGAGCGCCCGCTCGACCGCGCGCAGGATGTCCCAGCGGCGGGCGCCCTCCACCGGCAGCTCGGCCATCAGCTCGCCGAGCACCTCCAGGTCCAGCACGAGCTGCCAGACCGTCTCGTCGAAGACGGCCAGGTCCATCCGGGCCAGCTTGTACTGCGGCTGGTCGCCGGACGTCTCCTTGTCGCCCAACTCGGTGGGCAGGAAGGGGTGGTAGTCCAGGATGACCGGGTTGGAGGCGGCCTCGACGTGCAGCAGCACCTGCTCGCCGCCGGCCGCCGGTGCGGCGATCCGCACCCACTGGTTCTGCGGGTTGAGGCCCTTCACCGGGGAGCCGTCCGGGCGGTAGACCAGGCCCTCGCACTGGAAACCGGGCATGTTGGCGTCGAAACCGAGGTCGATCAGCGCCTCGACGGTGCGTCCGGCCCAGGCCTCGGGGACGGTACCGGTCACGGTGATCCAGCTGGTGCCCCAGGGCGCGCCCCAGGCGTCGCCCACCGCGATCGGGGTGCGCGGGGCGGCCAGGCCCTCGGCGACCGGGACGGGCTCGCCGGGGGCCGTCCAGATGCCGACCTCCAGCGGGACGGACTCGGGGTACACGGCCGGGCGAATGCGCTCGTCCAGGACGCGCTTGAGGCGGGACTCGACCAGGGTGCGGTCATCGTGCATGTCAGCGGGCTCCGTTGCGGGCTGGGTTGCGGGCTGGGTCGCGGTCAGAGAGAACGTACGTCGCCGGGGTGGACCACCTCGGTGATGCCGCGCGCGGCGAGGTGGGCGCGGTCCTCGGCGCGCTCGCCGAGGACCGCGGTCGGGCGGGAGCCCGCCTCGGCGAGGCGCATGAACGCCTCGTACGCCGAACCGCCGGGGCCGCAGACCGAGCGGCCGGGCGAGGTGACCTCGTCGCCGGTGGCGATGACCACGGCGGTGCTGCGCGGCTTCGGCGGCTGCCAGGACCGGCGGGCCTCGGCGGCGGCCTCGGCGAGCCGGGCACCGGCCGGTTTGACCTTCCGGTCGGTGGTCAACAGGCCGAGGCTGTACTCCAGTTCGGGGAAGTCGGCGAGCGAGCGGTCCACGTCGTGCGAGCACCACCAGGTGACGCCCCACAGGTCCGGGCAGTCCAGGACGGCCTCCACGGTGGCGCCGGTGAAGCGCGCGGCGTCCTCGGCCGTGATGTGCGGGGCGGGCGCGCCGACCTCCTGCAGCCAGACCGGGCGGGCCGGGTCGTCCGCCCAGGCCTTGGACAGCTCGACCAGGTACGCGGCGTGCTGCGCGGTGGCGGTGGAGTGCGCGCCGTAGCGCTGGGCGGTGCCGTTGAACACCCAGGAGTGCACGGCGGTCGCGGTGCCGATCCGGGCCGAGTGCCAGGGCGTGAACGGGTGCTCGTCCAGGTACCAGGCCGCGTCGTACGAGGCGTGCAGGTGCAGCCGGCCGGGGGCGCCCTGCTCGCAGGCGGCGAGCATCCGGCGCAGCCAGGCCTCCGCCTCGGCGGGGGTCGCCCGGTCCGGGTCGGGGTGCGGGGCGCCGGAGAACTGGTTGATCTCGTTGCCGAGCGTCATTCCGAGGAAGTTGGGCCGCTCGCGCAGCGCCCCGGCGAGGGTGCGCAGGTAGGCGGCCTGGCCGTCGAGGACCTCGGGGTCGGTGAAGATGTTGCGCCGGTGCCAGGTCCGCGTCCAGGACGGGAGGAAGTCGAAGCTGGACAGGTGGCCCTGCAGGCCGTCCACGGCGACGTCCAGTCCGCGCTCGCCGGCCGCGTCCACCAGGGCCGTCAGCTGCTCGACGGCGCGCGGGCGGACCAGGGTGCGGTTGGGCTGGAAGACCGGCCAGAGCGGGAAGACCCGGACGTGGTCCAGGCCGAGGGCGGCGATGGAGTCGAAGTCGGCGCGCACGGCGTCGAGGTCGAAGTCGAGCCAGTGGTGGAACCAGCCGGCGCTGGGGGTGTAGTTGACGCCGAAGCGGGGGGCGGTGGCCATCGGAGAGCTTCCTCAACGGGTGTGGGGCGTACGGACGGTGGGCCATCCCTGGGGCGGGCTATCCCTTGACGGCTCCCTCCTCGACGCCCTTGAAGAAGAAGCGCTGGCAGACGCCGAACACCACGACGATCGGCAGGAAGGCGATCATGGTGCCGGCCGCGATCAGCCGCGGGTTGGCGGAGAAGGTGCCGTTGAGGTACTGGAGCCCGACGGTGAGGGTGTACTTCTGCGGATCGTTGAGCACGATCAGCGGCCACAGGAAGTCGTCCCACGCGCCGATGAAGGTGAAGATCACGATCACGCTGAGCATCCCGCGCACGTTCGGCAGACCGATGTGCCACAGCCGCTGCCAGACGTTGGCGCCGTCCACCAGCGCGGCCTGGTCGAGTTCGGCCGGCACGGCGGCGAAGGCGGTGCGCATCAGCAGCACGTTGAGCATCGCGATCGAGCCGGGCAGCGCGACCCCGGCCAGGCTGTCGGCCAGGCCGAGACCGCGCACCAGCACGTACTGGGAGACGATGGTGACCTCGCCGGGCAGGATCAGGGTGGCGAGGAAGAGGCCGAGGACGAGCTTCGCCCCGCGGAAGCGCAGCCGGGCGAGCGCGTAGCCGGCCAGGGTGCAGCCGACCACGTTGCCGGTGATGCAGACCACGGCGACGATCACCGAGTTGAGCGCGTAGGTCCACACCGGGATGACGTCGGCGACCTTGCCGTAGTTGCCCAGGGTCGGCTGGTCGGGCAGGAAGCTCGGGGTGCGGGTGTAGACATCCTCGGCGGGGCCCTTGAGGGAGGTGGACAGCTGCCACAGGAAGGGGCCGATGACCAGCAGCAGGACCAGCACCAGGAGCAGGTAGCGGGCGGCGGTCTGCGCGGTGGAGGGGGTGTTGAAGCCCCGGGAGCGCCTGGCGGGCCCGGTGGGGTGGGTGGGGCCGGCGGGCTCGGTGGTCGCGTCGTGGGACCGGGACGTACGGACGGTGGTCATGGGAGGTCAGGCCGCCTTCCGGTTCAGCCGCATCAGGAACAGCATCGGGCCGAGGGTGACGACGAACAGCAGCAGGCTGAGCGCCGAGGCGTAGCCCAGGTGCCCGTTGAAGCCGCGGCTGTACATCTGGATCAGCATCACCACCGACATGTCCCGGCCGCCGGGGCCGCCCAGGCCGTTGGAGAGCACGTACAGCTCGGAGAAGACGCGCAGCGAGCTCACCGAGATCAGCGCCGAGATCAGGATCATGGTCGGGCGCACCCCGGGCAGGGTGACGTGCCAGAACCGGTGCAGCGGGCCGGCGCCGTCCACGGCCGCGGCCTCGTGCAGCTCGCGCGGGACGTTGGCGAGCGCGGACAGGTAGATGACCATGTAGTAGCCGAGGCCCTTCCAGACGGTCAGGGCGATCGCGCTGAACAGCAGCAGCCAGCGGTCGGTCAGGAAGGCGACCGGGGAGCCGGCCAGCCCGGCCTGCTGCAGCAGACCGTTGGCCAGGCCCCGTTCGTCCAGCACCCAGCCCCAGATCAGCGCCACCACGACGGCGGAGGCGATCACCGGGGTGTAGAAGGCGGTGCGGAAGAACGTGATGCCGGGGATCCGGCGCTGCACCAGCAGGGCGAGCAGCAGCGGTAGGACGGTCAGCAGGGGCAGGCAGACCAGCATGAACACGATGCTGTTGAGCAGGGCGTCGGCGAGCTGCTCGTCGTCCAGCAGCCGGCCGAAGTTCTCCAGTCCGGTGAACCGCCCGCCGCCCAGGGGCTTGGCGTTGGTGAAGGACAGGATCACCGTGTTGACGGCCGGCCAGAGGTTGAAGACGGCCAGCCAGACTATCGCGGGCCCGGCGAGCAGCCAGGGGGTGAACCAACGCCGGTGGGTCATGCCGTGCCTTCCTGGGGCCTGGGGGTGGTGCGGGTGGTTCCCGGGAGCGGCGGGCGCGGGGGAGCCCGCCGCCGGTCGCCGGTACGAGGGGGTGGGGCGCCGCGGGGAGGGTGTGCCGGCGCGGGAGGTCGTGCCGGTGCGGGGAGGCGGTGCCGGTGCGGCGCCGCGGGCCCGGCGGGGTTCGGGCGAGGCCTCGGTGGGGTCGGGCGAGGCCTCGGTGGGGTCGGGCGAGGCCTCGGTGGGGCCCGGTGGGGTCAGCCCTTGAGCAGCTTGTTGCACTGCTCGACGGCGGTGTCCAGTGCCTGCTTGGAGCTGGTGTCACCGCTGATGGCCAGCGCGAACTGCTGCTTGATGACGGTGCCCATCGCGTCGTCCACCTCGACGGGCTGGATCAGCTTGGCCTTGGCGAGCGAGGTGAAGGCGATCACCTTGGCGTCGCCCGCGTTGGTGCCGTCGCTCTTGCTGAAGAACGGGTCGTTCGCGGAGGCCTTGGTGGACGGGAACACGCTGGTCAGGTGGGCGAAGGCGGCCTGGTTCTCGGGGCTGGTCACCCAGCGGGCGAGGGCCACGGCGGCGGCCGGGTTCCTGGTGTTCTTCGGGATGGACAGGCCCTGGACGTACAGCGGCGGGGTGGCCATCGCGGGGGAGGGGACGACCTTCGGGGCGAGGGTCGGGTTGTCGGTGGCGAGGCTGGTGATGTAGTTGCCGCCGCCGGTGGTCCAGGCCACCGTGCCGGAGCTGAAGAGCTTGGAGTTGCCGGCGTAGGTGTCGGTCAGCACTCCGTTCGGCATCAGGCCCTCCTTGAAGGCGTCGCGGTACTTGTCGAGCAGCGCGGCGGCCTCGGGGGTGTTGAAGGTGAAGGACTTGCCGTCGTCGGACATGATCTTCACGCCGATGTTGTACAGGTCTCCGATGCCCGGCTTGCGGCTCATCAGATAGGTCTGGCCGCCGGACTTCTCCTTCATCGTCCGGGCCTGGGCGATCAGCTCGTCCAGGCCGGACGGGGGCTTCTGCGGGTCCAGGCCGTTCTTCGTCAGGAGTTCCGAACTCCAGTAGTTCACATCGGTGTTGAGGTACCAGGGGTAGCCGAAGGTGCCCTGGTAGCCGTTGAACCGGTAGGCGTCGACGCCGCCGGGGACGTACTCCTCGGCGAGCTTCGGGTCGGCCTTGGCGACGTCCAGCAGGACGTCCTTCTTCGCCAGCGGGAAGGCGAAGTCCGGCGGGAGGTTGACCACGTCGGGCAGGCTGCCGGCGGCGGCCTGGCTGAGCACCTTGTCGGAGTAGCCCTCGCCGGGCTGGTCCAGCCAGTCGACCTCGATGCCGGGGTACTTCTTCTTGAAGCCGTCGATCACGCCCTGCATGTAGTCGGTGAACTTCGGCTTGAGCGCCCAGGTCTGGAGCGAGACCTTGCCCTTGACCTCGCCGGTGGCGGCCGCACTCGCCACCGCGTCGCTGTCCTTGGTGTCGCCGGAGCCGAGTCCGCAGCCGGTGAGCGCGGCGCTGGCGAGCGCGGTCGTGGTCAGTGCCGCCCAGATTCTTCGCATGAGGGTCTCCCGGTCCTGGGGGTGGGTGGGGGATCGTGCCGAGCTCGGGGGTTGTGCCGGATTCCGCAACCTGACTAACTAAACCGGTCTAGCTATGCCAGGGACTATGCTCCCGCCTAAACTTGGATGTCAAGAGAAGGAGTCGGGTTCAGTGGGCAGACCGACGATCGCCGACATCGCCCGCCGGGCCGGTGTCTCCAAGGGCGCGGTGTCCTTCGCGCTCAACGGCCGCCCCGGCGTCAGCGAGGCGACCAGGGCCCGGATCCTGGGTGTCGCCGAGGAGATGAACTGGCGCCCGCACAGCGCCGCGCGCGCCCTCGGCGGAGCCCGGGCCGACGCCGTCGGCCTGGTGATCGCCCGGCCGGCCCGCACCATCGGCGTCGAGCCGTTCTTCAGCCAACTGCTGTCCGGGCTCCAGGCGGTGCTCTCTGCCAGAGCGGTCGCGCTGCACCTGATGGTGGTCGAGGACACCGCCGCCGAGATCGAGGTCTACCGGGGCTGGGCCTCCGAGCACCGGGTGGACGGCTTCATCGTGGTCGACCTGCAGGTCAAGGACCCGCGGCTGCCGGTCCTCGACGAACTCGGGCTGCCCGCGGTGGTGCTGGGCGGGCCCGGCAAGGGCGGCAACCAGCTGCGGATCTGGGCCGACGATCGGGAGGCGATGCTCTCGATCGTCGACTACCTGGCCGCCATCGGGCACCGCAGGATCGCCCACCTCGCCGGGCTGCCGCACTTCCAGCACACCCAGCGCCGGATCCGCGCACTGCGCGACGCCTCGCGCCGGCTCGGGCTGGAGGAGGCGGTGTCGGTGCCCACCGACTTCAGCGACGCCGAGGGCGCGGCCGCCACCCGGACCCTGCTGTCCCGGGCCAGGCGGCCCACCGCGATCGTCTACGACAGCGACGTGATGGCCGTCGCCGGGCTCGGCGTAGCGGGGGAGATGGGCGTCGCGGTGCCCGGCGAGCTGTCCATCGTCTCCTTCGACGACTCGGTGCTCGCCCGGATCGTCCACCCGCCGCTGACCGCGCTCAGCCGGGACACCTTCGCGCTCGGGGAGCAGGTCGCGCGCAGCCTGCTGGCCGCGCTGGACGAGGCCGGGCCGGGGCGGGACCTCCAGATGCCCACGCCGCGGCTGACCGTGCGGGAGTCGACCTCGCCGCCGGGGGCCGGGCCGGCCGGCTCCCCGGAGGTCCCCTCCGGCGCTTCGCCCGCCGGGCCGCCTTCCGGTTCCGCGGCGGGTTCGCCCTCCGGTTCCGTCGCCGACTCCGTTGCGGGTTCCCCCGGCCGGGTGGATGCCGCGCGCATCGTTGACAGCGGTTCTGAACCGGTTTAGCCTCGCAGCGCCGAGCGGGCTCCGCTCGGCGCGCTCCGCCGCACTCCGTCCGGCTCCCGCCGCCCGTCCCGCTCCCCGCCGCGCCCGTACGTCCCCGTACGTCCCCATGCGCCGAGGAAGCCCGGCGGCGGCACGACCCCCACTCGATCCAGCACCGGCACGCCCGCATGCAGCCGGGCCCGTCCGCGACGGCGGGCCCGCCCCCACCCTCCTCCGCTCGATCGGAGCCATCGCATGTCACGACGCCTCCCCCTGCTGCTCAGCGCCGCCCTCGCGACGGCCGCGCTGACCGCCGTCCCCGCGGCCCGGGCCGACCCGATACCCGCCGTGGCGCCCGCCGTCACCGCCGGCTCGGGCACCCAGCCCTTCGCCTCGTACTGGTACCCCAACAGCATCCTGACCTGGGACCCGGCCACCGACCCGGACGCCCGCTTCAACCGCTCCCGCGTCCCGCTCCAGCCGCGCACCGGCGACCCGGCGCTGCGGGCCAACCCCAACGCCCGTGCCGGAGAGGGGAAGATCGCCTCCCTGGTCTCCTTCGGTCCCACCTCCAACAACCCCTCGCAGGGTTCCGCCGATCCCAACTACTACGCCTTCGGCTACTGGCAGTACGTCGACAAGCTGGTGTTCTGGGGCGGTTCGGCCGGCGAGGGCCTGATCCTCGCCCCCAACCCGACCGTGATCGACGCCGCCCACCGCAACGGCGTCAAGGTGTACGGCACGGTCTTCTTCCCGCCCGGCGCGTACGGCGGCCAGCTCCAGTGGGTGCGCGACTTCGTCCAGAAGTCCGGCGGCCGCTACCCCGTCGCCGACAAGCTCGTCCAGGCCGCGCAGTACTACGGCTTCGACGGCTGGTTCATCAACCAGGAGACCGGCGGCGGCGATTCGGCGCTGGCGGGCGAAGTGCGCAACCTGATGCAGTACAGCAAGGCACAGAGCGGCACCGAGTTCATGTGGTACGACGCGATGACCACCTCCGGCTCCGTCAACTGGCAGAACGCCCTCACCTCCGCCAACTCGCCCTTCCTGCAGGAGGGTTCCAAGCGGACCTCGGACTCGATGTTCCTGAACTTCGGATGGTCGGCGAGCGGCCTGAACTCCTCCCGGGCGCTGGCCCGGCAGCTCGGCCGCAGCGAGTACGACCTCTACTCCGGCATCGACACCGAGGCCAACGGCTACAACACCGGCGTGGACTGGAACACCCTCTTCCCGTCCGGGCAGCCGCACACCACCTCGCTCGGCCTCTACCGCCCGGAGTGGACCTGGAAGTCCGCCACCGACCGCGCCGACTTCTACGCCAAGGACGCCCGCTACTGGGTCGGCGCCAACAACGACCCGTCCCGGATCGACCTCTCGGCGGGCTGGCCCGGGCTGGCCGGTTACGTGGCCGAGTCCTCGCCGATCACCGCCAAGCCCTTCGTCACCAACTTCGGCACGGGGCAGGGCGACTTCTACAACGCGGCCGGTACCCGGGTCGCCACCGGCGGCTGGAACAACCTCTCGCTCCAGGACGTCCCGCCCACCTACCGCTGGATGGTGGAGTCGACCGGCAGCAGGCTCACCCCGTCCGTCGACTTCACCGACGCCTACCAGGGCGGCTCCTCACTCCGGTTGAGCGGAAAGCTCGACGCCGCCAACACCGTACGGCTGTACCAGACGAAACTGCCGGTTGCCGCGAACACCAGGCTGGACCTGGTGGTCAAGACCCCGGCCGCCGGGCCCACGAAGCTCAAGGCCGCCGTGTCGTTCACGGACTCCCCGAGCAGCTTCAGCACGGTCGACGTCGGCGCCAACACCGGCACCGGCTGGGAGCGGCACACCCTCGACCTCTCCCCGTACGCGGGCCGCACCGTCGCCCAGATCGCGCTGCGGGCCGAGGGCGGCGACCCGGCGTACGACCTCCGGGTCGGACAGATCGCCCTCTACGACGGTGCGGTGGAGACCCCGGCGGCCCCGGCCGGCCTCACCGTGCTCGGCGCGAGCGACGTGACCGCCGGTACCAGCCAGTCCCTGCGGCTGTCCTGGACGGCGGCGCCCGGCGGCAACGTCCACCACTACGAGGTCTACCGGCGCAACGCGGACGGCAGCCGCAGCTTCCTCGGAGCCACGCCCAATGACGCGTACTTCGTCGGGCGGCTCGACCGGGCGGGCGGCGAGAACGCCACCACGCTGGACGTCGAGGCGGTGTCCACCACCTACGGCCGCTCGGCCGCCGCCTCCACCACGGTGAGCTGGAACGGCACCCCGCCGACCTCCGTCAACCTGGCGCTCAACCGCCCGGCCACCGCCTCCGGCCAGTGCAACGCCAACGAGGGCCCGGCCAAGGCCGTCAACGGCAGCGTCAGCGGCGGGACCGGCGACAAGTGGTGCGCGCTGACCTCCGCCAAGTGGCTGGAGGTGGACCTCGGTTCGGCGAAGCAGCTGTCGAAGTTCGTGGTCAAGCACGCGGCGGCGGGCGGCGAGAGCGCCTCGTACAACACCCGTGACTTCGCCATCCAGGTCCGCTCGGGCGCGAACGACCCCTGGACGACCGTCGCCGACGTCACCGGGAACACGGCCGGCACCACCACCCACCCGGTGAACACCACCGCCCGCTACGTCCGGCTGGTGGTCAACACGCCGACTCAGAACGGCGATCCGGCCGCCCGCGTCTACGAGTTCGAGGCCTGGGGCGCGTAGCTCCGCTGTACCGCGCTGCCCGCGCCGCCCTGTTCGAGGAAAGGAAGCACCCCGTGCCGGTCACCATCACCGCCGTCGAGAGCACCGATCTGTTCGTCGGCCCCGAGGACGCCCCGCGCCAAGTGCTGCGGGTCGCGCTGGAGGGCCCGGCCGCCCGGATCACGGTCAGCGGCCCGGGCGTCCGCGGCGAGGCGACCGGCACGGGCCTGGTCGAGGTCCCGCTGGAGATCAGCGGGGCCTCGCCCGGCGACCGGCTGCCCGTCACCGTGCGGGCCTCGGACGCCGTCGCGGAGGCGAGCGTGGACGTCGCCGAGCCCGGCTGGACGATGTTCCTGGTCTCGCACTTCCACTACGACCCGGTCTGGTGGAACACCCAGGCCGCCTACACCTCCCCGTGGGAACTGCTCTCCGCCGACGCCACCACCCGGCCGCTGTGGGAGCGCAACGGCTTCGCCCTCGTCGACGCGCACCTGGACCTGGCCCTGCGGGACCCGGTGTACAAGTTCGTGCTCGCCGAAGTCGACTACCTGAAGCCGTACTTCGACCAGCACCCGGAGCGCCGCGAGACCCTGCGGCTGCTGCTGGAACGCGGCCAGGTCGAACTCGTCGGCGGCACCTACAACGAGCCGAACACCAACCTCACCGGCGCAGAGACCACCATCCGCAACATCGTCCACGGCATCGGCTACCAGCGTGACATCCTCGGCGGCGACCCGCGGACCGCCTGGCAGCTCGACGTGTTCGGGCACGACCCGCAGTTCCCCGGCCACCTCGCCGCGGCCGGCCTCACCGGCAGCGCCTGGGCGCGCGGCCCCTTCCACCAGTGGGGCCCGATCCAGAAGAACTTCCGCGAGGCCAAGGACGACGCCCGGGTGATGCAGTTCCCGAGCGAGTTCGAGTGGATCTCCCCCGGCGGGGATGGCGTGCTCACCCACTACATGCCGCACCACTACTCGGCCGGCTGGTGGATGGACTCCTCCCCGGACCTCGCCACCGCCGAACAGGCCGTCTACGAGCTGTACCGCAAGCTCAAGCCCGTCGGGGCGACGAAGAACCTGCTGCTGCCGGTGGGGACGGACTACACCCCGCCGAACAAGTGGGTCACCGAGATCCACCGCTCCTGGGCCGCCAGGTACCTCTGGCCCCGGTTTGTCTGCGCCGCCCCGCGCGACTTCCTCGACGCCGTCCGCGCCGAGCTGGCGGCCACCGGTCGGCGGCCCAGCCCGCAGACCCGCGACATGAACCCGGTGTACACCGGCAAGGACGTCTCCTACATCGACACCAAGCAGGCCCAACGGGCCGGCGAGGTCGCGGCCGTGGACGCGGAGAAGCTCGCCACGCTCGCCTCCGTGCACGGCCTCGGCCGCTACCCGGCCGCCGCGCTCGACAAGGTCTGGCGCCAACTCGCCTACGGCGCCCACCACGATGCGATCACCGGCTCCGAGTCCGACCAGGTGTACCTGGACCTGCTCGGCGGCTGGCGGGAGGCGTACGACCTGGCGTCCGGCGTACGCGACGCGGCTCTGGACGCTCTCGCGGGGTGGATCTGCACGGCGGGGGCGGGCTCGGCGATCGTGGTGACCAACACGCTCTCCTTCGACCGGACCGACCTCGTCACGGTCGAACTGCCCGACGGCGTAAGGTCGGTGCGGGTGCTCGACGACCGGGGCGGCGCGGTTCCGAGCGCCGTCGACCGGGGAACGCTGCGCTTCCTGGCCACCGACGTGCCCGCGCTCGGCTGGCGCACCTGGCGGCTGGTGGAGGGGGCGGCGGAGCAGCCGTGGACGGCGGCCGACGGCTTCGTGATCGAGGGCGACCGCTACCGCGTCACCGCCGACCCGGCGCGCGGCGGCGGCCTCAGCTCCGTGCGGGACCTGCTGCACGACCGGGAGTTGATCCAGGACGGCCGGATCGGCAACGAGCTGCGGGTGTACGAGGAGTACCCGCAGCACCCCGACTTCGGCGAGGGCCCCTGGCACCTGGTGCCCAGCGGTCCGGTGGTCGGCTCCGGGGACGGCGAGGCGTCCGTCCGCCGGGAGACCGGGCCGCTCGGCGAGCGCCTCGTGATCGAGGGCACGGTCGACTCCGTCCGCTACGAGCAGACCGTCACGCTCTGGCGCGGCCTCGACCACGTGGACTGCCGCACCCGGGTGGTGGACTACGCCGGCGCCGACCGGCTGCTGCGGCTGCGCTTCCCGGTGGACGTCCCCGGCGGCCTGCCCGTCAGCGAGGTCGCGGGCGCGGTCGTCGGGCGCGGCTTCGCGATGCCGGACGGGGACTCGGCGGAGGCGCCGTGGACGCTGGACAACCCCGCCAACACCTGGTTCGGGCTCGGCGCCACGGCGCGGGTCGAGCTGACCGATGCGGCGGGGACGGCCGTCGGCTCCCGCGCCCTCGGAGTGGCGGAGGTCGTCGTCCCCACGCTGGACGACGCCGCCGACGCCCGTCCGCTGGTCGTCGCCCTCGCCCGGGTCGGCGTCACCGCCACCACCTCGGGGGCGGACTGGGCGCGGTACGGCTGGCTGGAGGTGGACTCCAATCTGCCGGACTTTCGGATCGTCGTCGGTGGGCCCGAAGTCAACGATGCAGCCAGGGAGTTGATCTCGCTGGCGGGGGAGGAGTACGCCGCCGCCCTGAAGGCGCACGGCGCGGTGTGGGTGCCCGCCGTGACCCCGCTCGCCGAGGTCTGGCGGCCGGACGCCGACCTGCGCGACCTGCGGGCGCTGCCGGCGCTCGTAGTCTCCGACGTGGCGGCGCTGGTCGACGACCTGGCCGACGCCCGGATCACCGCCGTCTGCCCGTCCGCCGCTTCCGAGCAACTGGCCGACCACACTGTCGCGTTGCTGACCTTCGGCCTGCCCGGCTTCGCCGTCGACACCACCGGCGCCCTGCACCTGTCGCTGATGCGCTCCTGCACCGGCTGGCCCTCGGGCGTCTGGATCGACCCGCCCCGGCGCACCCTGCCCGACGGCGCATCCTTCCAGCTCCAGCACTGGACCCACGAGTTCGGCTACGCGCTGGTGGCCGGGGACGGCGACTGGCGGGACCAGGCGCTGCCCGCCCAGGGCCAGGGGTTCAACCACCCGCTGTACGCCCGGATCGCCCCGGCACAGGACGGGCCGCTACCGGCCACCCTGTCCTGGCTGCGGATCGAACCGCAGCGCGAGGTGCTGCTCGGGACGCTCAAACCGGCCGGCAACCCGATCGCGCACGGCTCGGCGGCGCCGGTCGGGCGCGAACTCACCGTCCGGCTGGTCGAGTCGACCGGCCTCGGGCGGACAGCACGGCTCGGCGGCGCCCTCGGGCTCGGCTCCTTCCAGGCTGCCGACCTGCTGGAACGCCCACGTCCCTGCGATGGCTCCGCCCTCGACCTCGCCGGTTCGCAGATCGCCACCCTGCTCGCGACCCCGGCCGTCACCGCCCCGCCGAGCGAGGCGGAGCTCGGCCCGACAGCAGAGGTCGCCCAACCCGTCCACGCCCGCTACTGGCTCCACAACCGGGGCCCGGCACCCCTCGGCTACCTGCCGGTGTCCATCGGCGCCTCGCCCGGGCTGCTGCGAACGGCGGGGGAGCCGGTGACGCTGTCGATCGCGCTCTCCTCCCAGCTGACGGACGCGGCGGTCGAGGGCACGGCCGTCGTGCTGCCGCCCGACGGCTGGACGACCAGCCTCGGCAGCCGCCCGTACCGGCTGGAGGCCGGCGGACACCTGCGCTTCCCGGTCACGGTCACCCCGCCCGCCGGCGCCGAGGCCGGGCTGTACTTCGCGGCCGTCCGGATCGAGCACGACGGCCAGCAGGTCGAGGATGTGGTGACCATCGCCGTCGGCGACCTGCCCGGCTTCCTGCCCGTCCCCGGCGACACCCCCGAGGACTGGACGATCGCCCAGGGCACCAAGGCCACCACCGGCCGAGACACCGGGCTGTCCGTCGAGGTCGCGCACGAGACCCTGCGCCTCACCCCCGGCGGCCGGGCCGCCCTTGCGCTCACCCTCACCAACCGCACCCGCGGCGAGATCCGCGGTGAGCTGCAACTGGTCTCGCCGTGGGGCACCTGGGAGGCCATTGCCGAGCCCGTACGCGGGTTCACCGTCCCGGCCGACTCGACCACGACCGTCGATTTCCCCATCACCGTCCGCGAATCCACCAACCCCGGCTCGTCCTGGGCGCTCGCCAAGGTCATGTGGTTCGGCCGCTGCCAGTACGCCCCGACCGTCGCCCTGGTGGTGGAGGCATGACCCTCGGCCTGCTCGACGGACACCCCCTCCCGCGTACGGCCCTCGACCACCGCCTCGCCGCCCTGCGGACCGGCCCGCGCTCCACCGCCCTGCCGCAGCCCGGTAGTTCGGAGGACCGTCAGCTCACCCGCTGGGTCGCCCAGGTTCTGCTGACCGAGGCCCTCTGCGAGGCGGTGGCCGCCGAGCGCAACCTGCCGGTCGGCTCCTCACTTCCTGCCCACCTCGACCACCAAGCCGCCGTCGAACTCGGCTCCATCACCGCGGCCGCCTTCGAGGGCAGCCCCGCCGTCCGCGCCGTCTACGACTCCGTGACGGCCGACACCGAGCCCTCACCCACCGACATCGCCCACTACCGCACCATGACCACCCGCCCGGCGGCCGAGCGCTGGAAACTGGCCCTCCCCGACGGCCAGTTCGAGGCCGACCCCGACACCCTCCCGACGGCCCTCGCCGAAGCCCTCCGCGCGGCGCCAGAGGGCGAGTGGATCACCGCCGGCCCCTGGACGGCCGCCCTCCTCGCCACCCGCACCACCCCGGGCAGTGACGACCCCACCCCCGCCCTGCGACAGGCCGCCCGCCGAGCCGCCTTCGTCCGCTGGCTCGACCACGAAAGGGCCCACCGCCTCACCCTGGTAGAGGGTCTGGAACACCCGGGCGACCCCGCCCAGCCCGACAACCACCACCGCCACTGAGAAGAGACCCTTCCCGGTCGGCCCTTCGCTCCACGGAGCGAAGGGCCGACCGGCTGGTGGGCGTCACCCTTGGTGTGGCACCGGATTGTCCGGGGAATCGAGCCACACGGTGTGGGTGGCCGAGGTAACGGTGAGGCCGAACCGGTCGAAGCCGGGGCGGCCCCGGTCGTTCCACCAGCGCCAGACGGTCTCCACCTCGTCCCAGAGGTTCCGGGGTCCGGACTGGTACACCTCGTACTCCGTGCGGTCCCGTTCGTAGTCGGCGGAGGCCCACGACAGGGTGTCGCGACTGTAGAGCCACAGCGTGTAGGCGCCGTTCTCGTAGCGCTCCGCCCGCCAGAACGCGCCGGGCACACCCGCCCCGATGACGAACTGCCCGAACCATCCGCCGGTGTCGGGAGGGGCCAGTGCGCTGGTGCTTCTCACCCCGTCGGCAGGCCACTCCTGCCCGCACAGGTACTCCTCGAACGGCGGTCGGGCCGTGCGCTGCTGGCGCAGCCGCATGAACGCGGAGCTCCGAGTGAACCTGCCGCTCGCGCTGGTCCCGTCGCCGTTCACGGTCAGCCGGACGATCTGCTCACCGCCGTACTCGGTGCCGAACGGTGCCACGATGATCCCGCCGGGGGACGACTGCTCCAGCCACGCCGAGGGGATTTCCAGCAGGGAGCAGGTGGCGATGATCCGGTCGTAGGGAGCGCCGTGCGGCCAGCCGTTTCGTCCGTCGCCCTCGACCACGGTCGGCGCGAACCCGGCCTTGTCCAGGTTCTTCCGGGCGCCGCGTGCGACGCAGGGGTCGTACTCGACGGTTACCACGTTGGGGTCGCCCAGGCGGTGGGCCAGGAGGCCCGCGTTCCATCCGGTGCCGGTTCCGACCTCCATCGCCCTGTTGCCCGGGTGTACGTCGAGGTCCTGGAGCATCGAGAACACCATGGTGGGCATGGAGTTGGATGAGGTCGGTGTCGTGCCGAGTCCGTCGCCCTCGTGTTCGCCGTCGTCCCACTGCGTGGTCAGCGGGACGTTCGAGTAGACCGCGCGCCGCCAGCCGTCGGGGTCCTGAGAGCGGTGCACCACGGGGTTCTGCCGGGTGCCGTCCGCGATGCCGGGCCAGATGCGGTCCGGGACGAACAGCTCGCGGGGTACGGCTTCGAAGGAGGGTAGCCAGTCCGAGGAGAGCGCCCCGCCGGCCACCAGCGCGGAGGCGAGCCCCTCGGGGCCCGCCTCCCTGTGCGTCTCGCTGGTCACTTGCCGCTTCCGCCCGCCGGGGACGAACCGTCCGAGGTGTTGCCACCTTCGTCGGAGCCGCCGCCGCCGTGCCCGGCGCCCTTGTTGCTGTCGTCCTGCTGGCCGCCGCCCTTGCCGTCGCCGGAACCGCCTCCGTGCTTGGCCATGTGCGTCTCCTCTCTGCAGGTCAGGCTGAGGTGGCTCCCCCTGCCTGTCGAGTGCTTCGGTGATTCTCACCGATGCTGGCGACGCTACGGATGGCGCGGCCTCGCACTCTATGAACTTGCATGAGCTTGCACGTCAATTGGTCTGCAGAATAGCGGTCTTGACAGCAAAGCCACTGCTCAGAAAGGCTCTGCAAGCCTGAGCAAGCAAGGACCTAGACCCAGGGAGCTGGCCATGGCCGTGGAGTTCGTCGGCATCGACCCCAACACCGACCGGGATCACTGCCCCACTGTGTGGGTGGACCCGGAGGCTCAGGAGATCCTGTTCCAGGGGTGGAACCCGCGCCCCGAGACTCAGACGGAGTGCGAGGGGAGTAGCCCGGCGAACGGCTCGGTGCCCGACGACGAGGCCATTGTCAGGCTTCCGGCCCGGATGGTGCCCATGATCAGGGAGGCGTGTGATGTCATCGAGCGTGCCCGACTTCGCTGAGCTGCTTGAGCAGTGCCAACAGTCCGCTGTCCATCTGGAGCTGCGGGACTCCTACGCCGCGACCGATCGGTTCGAGGCGTGGCAGCGCGGTGAGCGGATCAACTGGGAGGACCGTGAGTCCTGGTGGCATCCCTACGACCAGCTGATCGCGGACGCCGTGGCACGGGGCGTGGTCATCCGTCGAGCCCGAGTCGTTTCCGAGCCCGTGTCCGACTACATCCGGTGGGAACACTACGTCACCCACGCCAATGTCACGGCGGGTGAGCAGGTCCGCTGGCTGCCGCGGCGGCAGGCCACGATCATCCCACTGCCGGGGAACGACTTCTGGCTGTTCGACGGTGCGCTGCTTCGGGTACACCACTTCTCGGGAGACGGCGCGGTGGTCGAGGACGAGATCACGGCAGACCCCGAAGCCGTGAAGCTGTGCACGACCGCGTTCGAAGCGGTCTGGGAGCTCGCAATCCCGCACCAGTTGTACGAAATCTGACGAAGGCCGGCTCCATGCCCGCGCATCCCTCTCCGAACGTCCAGAAGGCCCGCGAAGCCCTTGCCGGCCGGTTGAGCGAGATTCGGAAAGACGTCGGGATCAGCGGGCGGGAGCTGGCCGTCAGGTGCGGCTGGTCGGAATCGAAGTCATCCCGAATCGAGAACGCAAAGACGGCTCCCTCCGACGCGGACATCAGGGCCTGGTGTCACGCCTGCGGTGCCGGCGATCAAGTCTTGGACTTGATCGCCGCCAACCGGCAGTCCACTGACACTCATGTGCAGTGGAAGCGACTCCAGCGAAGTGGGCTTCGTCGTCTGCAGGAGTCCACGGGGGACCTGTACCAGCAGACGAAGGCATTCCGGGTCTACGTATCGGACGTGGTCCCCGGGTTCCTCCAGACACCCGGGTACGCCACCGCCCTGCTGTCGTCGATCGCTGACTTCCGCGGCACCCCGAACGACGTGAGCGAAGCCGTGGCGGCCCGAATGAAGCGCAACGCGGTGCTGAGCAGTGGCGGACGCCGGTTCTCGTTCGTACTGGAGGAGTCCGTGTTGCGGTACCGCGTGTGCAGCGCTGAGAGCATGGCGGCTCAACTGGGCCACTTGCTCGCAGCGATGGATCTCCGGAACGTCGCCCTGGGCGTCATCCCCTTCGCGGCGCAGCGGACCGTGTGGCCCATGCCGACCTTCACGATCTTCGATGACACCCGCGTCCACGCGGACACACTGGATGCCGCGTCCACGCTCGTGCAACCCGGCCAGGTCGAACTGTATGCCCGAGCCTTTGATCGACTGTCGCGGGGCGCCGTGCGGGGCGTCGCAGCACGCTCACTCGTCACGAACGCTTTGGCATACCTGGATTGATGGAGAAGGCCGCATGACCACGACGGCGCCCGGCCACACCGTCGGTATCCCCGGGCATGGGAACGTGACCCGTATCCCGCCGCGCATGGCGGCGGTCATCAGGAAGGCGCTCGATGATGCAGAACGTGCCGGACTTCTCTGAGCTGCTGGCCGCTGCCCAGCACTCCGCGGTGCACCTGGAGATGCGGGACTCCTACGGCATCGCCAGTGAGGCCGAGGAGTTCGAGCAGTTCAAGCGGACCGGGGTCCACCCTGATGTCGACCCCGACTCCGGTGGCTGGTCCGGCTGGGTGTCGAAGATCCGGGACGCCGTCACCCGGGGTGTGGTGGTGCGCCGAGCCCGGATCGTTTCAGAACCGGTGACGGACTACATCCGGTACGAGCATGCCGGAACCGTCGTGAACCTTGCGGCCGGTGAGCAGGTGCGGTGGCTCCCTCGCCGCCAGGCGTCCGACATCGCGCTGCCCGGAAACGACTTCTGGCTGTTCGACGGCAGGATCGTCCGCTTCAACCACTTCACCGGCGACGGTGCGTCCGGTGGGCCGGAGATGTGCGACGACCCCGCCGTGGCGACACTCTGCGCCGAGGCGTTCGAGGCGGTGTGGGAGCGAGCGATCCCGCACGAGAACTACATGGTCTGACATCAGCAGCGGACAGCCGGCTGAGTCGAGTCTGTCAGTCGAGAGGGGGGAGACGCTTTGCGTTCCAGGAAGCGCTGAAAGCCGGAAACGCTGAGTGTGGTGCATCGGCGGCCCATACCAAAGCCGGGCCAACGGCCGCCCACTAACTTGGCGTGGTGGTCGAACTCGCCGGCCTTGGCGGCGTGGAGGAACCTGGCGAAAGCTGCTGGGGGCGTTCTGGCTATGACCTCGCCGTCGTCGGACTCCCGTATCTCGATGGACCCGTTGAGGGTGCGCACCTCGACGCAGTTGTCATTGGCGGCCGAGTAGCTGGACTTTTGCCAGGCAGAACTATCCATGCTTGCTTTCCAGTTCGTCTTCGAGGGACCGAATGAGGTCACGTGATTCTCTCTCGGAGAGGGCACTCGACTCCATCTGGGCGATGAGGGCCCGGAATCTCGACAGGTGGGCAGGTGTCTCGAAGAGCCGACCGCCGTGACCTGTATCCATCTGTGCCGTGTCCAGCTCGGTGATCGACCCGGCCGCGTAGGTGAAGTTCTCGCTGGGGCTCGGGACGACGTTGGCGTCGAACGGGACCACTCGAACCGAGATGTTCGCATGCCTGGAGTCGGCGACGAGGGCATTGAGCTGGGCGGCCAGGATCTTTGGTCCGCAGAACTGCATGTGCAAGGCCGTCTCGTGGATGAACGCGGCATAGGGCGTCGTGCCGGACCGTACGATGTGCTGTCGTCGCATCCGGAAGGCCGTCCGGAGGTCGACCTGGTGATCCGGTAGTGGCGGGTAGGTCTGGGCGAACAGGACGTGGGCGTAGTCGCTGGTCTGGAGCATCCCGGGTATGAAGGTGGACGTGTACGTCGTGAGCCGCTGTGCGCCGGCCTCGAGTTCTGCGATCTCCAGGAAGTCGACGGCCAGGCTTGCTCGGTACTCCTCCCACCAGCCGCTCCTCTCCCGAACCGCGATGATGTCGGCCAAGGCGTCGATCAGGTTCTGATCGGCACACAGGCAGGCTTCGGCGATCGCATGCAGGCGATCCAGGGCCACACTGGTCTTGCCGGATTCCATCTGTGTGACGTGGGCCGGACTCACGCCGAGTGTGCGGGCGAGTTGGGTGCCGCCGAGACCGGCTTGTTCTCGCATCCTTCGTAGCTCTGCTCCCAGACGGCGCTGGCGAAGAGTCGGGTTGCTGCGACCGGGCATGACGTCCTCTCGGTGTTCCTGGGATCAGTGTGCCGGTTCGGTCGAAGGTAGGGGCATTCGTCCCCCGGAAGCGGGAACTTCCCTGCAGATACCTAATTTTAAGTTCCACTGCCCCTAGGGTTGATGCCATACCGATCCGACGGTGCGTCAATAACGCCTGTTCCCACGGGCAGCAGGCGCCTGCTGCCCGCGCACCGCAGAGCAGTCACACGCGGCATCAACCAGCCCCGCCCTGGCTTGGCTCACGGCGACGAATCCGCCGGCTCACCCCTCCCCACACCACCGCCTCACGGAGGTTCCCGTGTGCACCCGTAACACCCCCTCGATCACTCTCACCCGGCAGGCCCTGCGAGACGTCCTGGTCCGCGCCGCCTGGGACCCCGAGACCGTCTTCAACGCCGAGCTCGCCCTCTGCGAGCTCATCGTCAACGCTTGGCGGCACGGCGCCACCGCCGCCCCCGTCGTCTACTTTCTCCCTCCTCGGCTGCACCCTCCGCGTCTCCGTCGCGGACGAGAGCGACGTGCTCCCCGAGCAGCGCAGCCCCGCCGACCTCGGAGAGTGCGGCCGCGGCCTCCAGCTCGTCCAGGGGCTGACCCACCGCTGGGGTGTCGACCCCCAGAAGCGCGGCAAGGTCGTCTGGTACGAGCTGGAGGCGCTCGCGTGACCCGCGAACCCGTCGCGCCGGACGACCCCCGGATGCGCGACTGCACCGGGCCGCAGATCACGGCCCTCCTGGGCGAGTTGCACAGGCGCGGAATGCCGTACGGGCTCCTCTGGGGGTCCGCCGCGCCCGGCGAGTCCACGATCGACGGCCGTATCCTGGTCGACTTCGGCAACGCGCCGGTGAGCACGCTGATGAACCTGCTCCACCTCCTGCCCGGCCCGGACGGGGACGGACACGGATGAGTCCCGGAACCGCCGCCTTCCTGGTCGGCGCCGCGTTCGCGGTCCTCCTGGCGCCCGCGTTCGCCACCGTCGCCCTCGGTGTGATCACGGCCCTCCGGATGTTCAGGCCGGATGCGCACGTCGAACCCGAACGCCGGAACCAGGACCCGACCCGGCGCGTACCTGCCTGACCGCGCCACCCGCGGCCGGGGGGGGGGCGGCGGGGAGCGGCGGCGGGCGGGGGGGGCGGGGCGGGAGCGCGGGCCCCCC
>NZ_JBSHAP010000048.1:0-11182 GCF_053611565.1 Kitasatospora sp. NPDC054795 | reverse complement strand
GCCCTCTCGGTCCGACTCGGCCCGGCGGTCCGGCGGTCCGGCATTCGACCTCGCCCGCCGCGCTCGCGCCGAGCGCGGCGGGGCCGAAGGAGGCTCGGGCTCCGTGAGGTGGCCCAGGCCGGACCGGCTGCCGCTGCTCCGCTCGACGGTGGTCACCCGCAGGTCCCTGGAAGGCTCGTCCTCCTCGCCACCGCCTCGCCGGGCAACCCCGCGCAATTCGACCACCACCACCGCCACTGACCAGGTCGTGTCCTGTCGATCTGACGGGCCGGGTGAAAATCGGGTGGGCCGGTCGCCGCGGTGGTGCGGGATGCGGGGACATGACGATCGTTTTGGACGAGCCAGGCGTCGACGGCCTGACCGGGGCCGTGGAGGCGCTCCGTGCATGGCAGGACGACCGGACGTCGCTGCAACTCCATCCGGGGGACCTCGGCTGGGCCTGGGCGCTGGGCGCGGAGAGGCTGGCCGCGGCCGTCCGCACCTGGAGTGCGGACGGCCGGGTCATCGCCGTTGGATACTTGGACGCCCCTGATGTCGTGCGCCTGACGACCGCGCCGGACCTGCGACAGGAGCTCCTGGAACGACTCGACGTCAGTTGACGGCCGAGTCGCTCCTTCTGGTCGGGCGCGGGAGGAGGGCTCGGCAGGCGTCCGGTGCTCGCGGCCGAGTCAGACGGTGAACTCCTGGTGGGGGATGCCTGCCGCCCAGACGGCCTCGAAGGCCGCGGAGCAGAGCTCCACCGCGGCCTCGTCCTCGGTGAAGGCGTGGCCCGCCCAGTCGCCGTCGCCCGTGAACCAGTGGAAGAGCACCAGTCGCCGGTCGATCAGCCAGAAGTCGTTGCCCGGGAGGGCGATGGTCGATGCCCGGCTCCGGGGAAGCCACCGGACCTGCTCGCCGGCCGCGAGGTTCACGGGGGTGACGGCGTGCTCGTACCTGATGTAGTCGGTCACCGGCTCCGAGACGATCCGGGCGCGGCGCAGGACGACACCCCGGGAGACCGCGTCCTCCACCAGGGGGATCCACGTCGGCCAGAACGATGTATTCGGGTCGTTGTCCACCTCGCCGGTCCTCCTGAAGCGGTCGAAGGGCTCGACCTCCTCGCCGACCGAGTAGGTGTCGCGCATCTCCAGGTGCACGGCGGAGCGCGTGGCGCCCCTCAACAGCTCGGCGAAGTCGGGTGCGCTCTGCGTCATCACAAGCCTTCCTCGGGGTCGGGACCGTTCCCAGCGGGACGCGGACCACATTCTCGCCGCCGGGGACACCCGCGGTGCGGCCTTTCGTCCGATGACGCCCGCCGGGCCGGGGAATCGGCGCAGCGGGCGTGCGCGGACAAACGGCGGCGGAGGGACGAAGCTGGTGGGAGCGCCGGGGCGGGTGGCGCCCGCCGCCCGCCGCCTGCCGTTGGCCTCCGACTTCCGGCCTCCGACTTCCGGCCTTCGGCCTTCGATCTTCGGCCTTCGATCTTCGACTCCGTACGGAAGGGTTCTCCACCATGGCTGCCACCTCGTCCACCTCGTCCACCTCCTCCGACGGCCTGCAGCGCGCCGTGCTGGTCGCAGCCCCGGGGGCGGCGCCCGAACTGTCCGAGGTGCCGGTACGCGAGCCGGGGCGCGGGGCGGTGCGCGTCACCGTCGAGGCGTGCGGCGTCTGCCACTCCGACCTCCTGATCGCCGGTGGCGCCCTGCCGGGCACGACGTTCCCGGTCACCCCCGGTCATGAGATCGCGGGCCGCGTCGACGCCCTCGGCGAGGGGGTGGAGGGCTGGAAGGTCGGTGACCGGGTCGCCGTCGGCTGGTACGGCGGCAGCTGCGGCCGTTGTGACGCCTGCCGTTCGGGTGACGCCATCCACTGCCCCGAACTGCAGGTCCCCGGGGCGGCCTACCCCGGCGGATACGCCGACAGTGTCGTCGTTCCGGCCATGGCCCTGGCCGCGATCCCCGACGGGCTGACCGCCGCCGAGGCGGCCCCGCTGGCCTGCGCCGGGATCACCGTCTTCAACGCCCTGCGCCGCTCCGCCGCCGGGCCCGGGGACACGGTCGCGGTCCTGGGCCTGGGCGGGCTCGGCCATCTGGGGGTGCAGTTCGCCCGCGCGATGGGCTTTCGTACGGTGGCCGTCGCACGCGGTGCGGAGAAGGAGCCGCTGGCGCACGAGCTCGGCGCCGAGCACTACATCGACAGCACCGCCGGCGACGTCGCCGGGGCCCTGAGGTCGCTCGGCGGCGCGAAGGTGGTCCTGTCCACGGTCACCAACGCCGACGCCATGTCCGCCGTCGTCGACGGGCTCGGCCGGCGCGGCGAGCTCGTCGTCGTCGGCGTCTCCGCCGACGCCCTCTCGATCAGCCCGCTGCAGCTGATCACCGGGGACCGGAGGGTCTACGGCCACTCCTCGGGTACGGCCGTCGACACCGAGGACACCCTGCGTTTCGCCGCCCGCACCGGCGTGCGGGCGTGGATCGAGGAGGTGCCGCTGGAGGAGACCGCGGCTGCGGTGGCCAGGATGGCCGGCGGCCGGGCCCGCTTCCGCATGGTCGTCACCACCGGGCGCTGATCCTGGCCGCCGGCGCCCTGCTTGCCGCGCCCGGGCCGCGGATCACCGCCCGGGGGTGGTCCCGCAGGCGGCCGTGGTGAGGAATGCGGTGACGGCGGTCTTGGCGGCGCGCGGATCGGAGCGGTCGAACGGGTTGTGGGAGAGCGCGAGTTGGCGTCGGCCGTCGGCCGTGCCGGCGGCCATCGTCGAGTAGCCGGGGAGGTCTCCGCTGTGGCCCCAGAACACCCCGCACGGGGTGTCGAAACGGGCCAGCCCCAGCCCATAGCCGCGTCCCGGTCCGGCGTCCGCCGTCCTGGTCATCTCGGCGAGTTCGGCGGGGCGCAGCAGTCGGCCGTCCAGGAGGGCGGCGATGAACCGGTTGAGGTCGGCGGCGCTGGAGATGCCCTGCCCGGCGGCGCCCATGACGGACGGGTTGAGCTCGGTGACGTCCACCGGTCCGGTCGAGAGCTTCACGTAGCCGTGGGCGTGGGGGCCGGGCAGCAGCGGCGACAGGCCGGGCATGGTGGTGTCGCGAAGTCCCAGTGGCCGGATGATCCGCTGCTCGACCTCCCGCTGCCAGGGGCGGCCGGTGACCTTCTCGATGAGCAGGCCGGCGAGCAGGTAGTTGGTGTTGGAGTAGTGCCAGCCCTGCCCCGGCGGGAAGTACGGGGCGCGGCCGTTGGCGAGCGCGAGCAGGTCGGCAGGCCGGTAGGTGTGCCAGCGCGGTCCGGCCAGCCAGCTGCGGTACTGGTCCTCGTCCTGGGGATCCATGCCGGGAGCATCGGTGTAGTTGTACAACCCGCTGGTGTGGTTGAGCAGTTGGCGGACAGTGATGGCCGCGCCGTTGGGCACCGCGTCGGGAAGGCGGGCGTCGACCGGGTCGTCCAGGGCGATGCGCCGCTCGGCGGAGAGCTGGAGCACGACGGTGGCGACGAAGGTCTTGGTGACGCTGCCGATCCTGAACCGGGCTTGCGCGGGAACCGCCGCTCCGGTGACCGGGTCGGCCACCCCGGCGCGCCCGCGCCAGGCGGTCCGCCCGTCCTGGCGGACCTCGCCTACGGCGGCCGAGGAGCCGGCGTCGACGATGCCCCGCAAGGTGGTGCGCAGCGCGGTGGACTCGGCACGGTCCGGAATGAACTCCTTCTCCTCGTCCGTGGGTTGGATCACGACTGGAACTCCGGCCGAGGGCGCGGCAGAGCCCGTCGTGGCGCCGGCGCCGAGCAGCGCGGTGGCGGCCAGGAGTGCGGCGGCCGAGCGGATGCCGGCCCTCGATGTGCGCGGATCTGGCGTCATGTCCGCTTCCCTCCCCTGTCGGGGGCGCGTCGGCGCCCCTCTTGCCGAGTCTGCCGGTGGGCGTCCGACCGCGGCATCCACCGGAGGTGCTGCCCGGCATCCTCCCCGGGGTTGGGGTGAGCTCGAAGTCCACCTCCCCCAGGCGTACTTCACCCCGTACGGCGGGCCGCGCCGGGGGCAGGGCCAGGAGCCCTCGGCGGCGGCGTCGCCGACCACGACGCCGGCCTGGGCCAGGGTTTCATCCCCGGGCGCGCCAGGAGGAGGGTCGGAACCAGCGGCGGCGCAAGCCGCCGCGCGGTGGCGGCGGGAGCTCGGCCTCCATGGGCGCGGCGAAGGTGCGCAGCAGGACCTCGGGGGCCGGGCCGGGATCCGGGGGCCGGGGCGGTGACAGCACCACGGGCAGGTAGGCGGGCGCGGGCGCCGGCGGGGGAGTGGGCGGGGGCGGCGGCAGGGCGGGCGGCGGGTCGGCGGGGCCGAGCGCGGCGCCGGGTTGTGGCCGCTGGCCTCCCGGGCTGCGGAGGTGGACGGTCGGCGGGTCCGGTGGCGGTGGGAGGGAGATCACCCCGGTCGACCACGCGGGCGGTCGTAGCCGAACGGTCGGTCCTCCCGGGGCAGGGCGCCGGAGGGTCTCGGCGGTGGGCGGTTCGGTCGGCGGCTCCGGTGGCCGGGCCGGGCGGGGCTGGTAGGGGCGATCGAGGTCGAGGACGAGCTGGGCCCGTCGCAGGGTGGCGCGGGAGACGGCGTCGGGCAGCCAGTCCCCGTGGGCGAGTTGCTGCCGTGCGGCGGCGACCTGCCACGTGGAGAGCGCTCCGATCAGGCTGTCGACGGTCGGCCGGTGCGCCGGGTCCTTGCTCAGGCAGGCGCGGACCCAGCCGTCCAGGTCCTCGGGCAGGGAGGAGATCCGGGGTGGTTCGTGCAGCACGGTGTAGATCGAGCTGACGAGGTTCTCCCCGCCGAAGGGCGGCGCGCCGGTCGCCGCGAAGCCCATGACCGCGCCGAGGGCGAAGACATCGGCCTCGGGCCTCACCGGCTGCGCGGTGATCTGTTCCGGGGCCAGGTAGCCCGGGGTGCCGACGATCATGCCGGTGGACGTCTGCCGGGTCGAGCCGGCCAGCAGCGAGATCCCGAAGTCGATGAGCCGTGGGCCCTGGCCGGTGAGCAGGACGTTCGACGGTTTGAGGTCCCGGTGCACGACACCGACGGCGTGAACGGAGTCCAGGGCGCTGAGGAGTCCGTACCACAGTGCGTACAGCGACTCGGTCGGGAACGGGCCGAAGGCATCGACGCTCTGCTGGAGGGAGAGCCCCGGGATGAAGGCCGTGGCCATCCACGCGCCGTTCTCGTCGGCCTCCGCGTCCAGGAGCGGGGCGGTGAACTGTTCGGGGATCCGCGACACCACGGCGATCTCGCGGCGGAAGCGCTCCTTGAGGTCCGACACGCTCAGCAGTTCCGGGCGTAGGACCTTGACGGCCGCGGCGCGGCCCGTGGTCGAGCGGGCGAGGTACACGATGCCCATGCCGCCCGCGCCGAGGCGGCCCAGTAACTGGTAACCGCCCAGTTCCCGGCGGTCGCCGTCCGTGAGGGGCGTCAGCTCGCCGGGAAAACCGGTCCAGTCGTCGGGTTCAGCCATCGCTCCACTTCCCCAGGCCCCGCCGGTCGGTGGTGCGGTGCCCGCGTCCGAAGAGGATTTCCGATCGGAGCCGCCGGTCCGCCCGCCGCCGCCAGCGAGCCAGCAGGGCCTCGTTCGCGAGGACCTCGGGGTGGTCGGGGCCGAGGGTTCGGCGCAGTTCCGGCAGCACCTCGTGGAAGATGCGCAGCGCGGTGCGGACGTCCCCGTCGGCGCCGGTCCAGTGGGCGAGCCGGGCCCGGTTGACCAGGGTCACCCGGTCCTGTTCGCCGAGGATCCAGTCCAGGTCGTCGAGGAGCTGGCGGAAGAGGCCGATCGCCGTTCGCGGGTCGCCGGCCTCGCCGGTCCAGTGGGCGTGTTGACTGCGGGCGAGGAGCGTCTCGCGGGCGTCCCGTCCGGCGACCCGGCTCAGGTCGGGGACCACGGCGGCGAACAGCCCGCGGGCGCCCTTGGGCGAACCGGACAGGCCGGTCCACTGGCCGAGCCTGGCCCGGCCGACCAGGGTGTGCGGATCGTCGGCACCGAGCAGCCAGTACAGGTCGGGGACGAGGGAGTCGAGCAGGCGGACGGCCTGCCGGGCCTGGCCGGAGCGTCCCGTCCACTGGGCCTGGTTGATCCGGCCGACCAGGGTGTCGCGATCCTCCGAGCCGAGGACCCGGCGCAGGTCCGTCACCAGCAGGTCGGTGAGCTGCGCGGCGGAGCCGGTGTCGCCGCAGACCCCGATCCAGTGCGCGTGCCTGCCCCGACCCAGCAGGGTCTCGCGGTCGTCCGGGCCGAGGGTGCGGGACAGGTCGGTGACCACCTCGCCGGTGAGGCGAGCCGCCTCCGCGGGCCGTCCGGTCTCGCCGGTCCAGTGGGCGAGCTGGGCGCGACCTACGAGCGTCACCCGGTTGTCGGCGCCGAGCACCCGGGTCAGCGCGCCCACCGCCGCCGTGGACAGGTCGAGTGCCTCGCGGGCCTGGCCGGCGGTGCCCAGCCACTGGGCGTACTCGATGCGCCCGGCGAGGGTGTCCGGGTCGTCGGAGCCCAGGACCTGGGTCATTTCGTCCAGGACGGTGCCCAGTTCCGAGGCGGCGGAGCGGGCGTGGCCGCCTCGGCCGAGGCGCCGCCCGGCCTCCACGAGGGACTGGAGGCGCTCCCGCTCGGTGACTGGCCCCTGGCGGGTGTCGGGGGGTTCGGCCCGCCCTGGTCGGCCGGGGCGTCCGGTGCGCGGGCGGCTGAGGATCAGGTTGGCGGCGGTGTCGGTGCCGCACTGCTCCGGCTCCGGCCACCCGCGTGAGCGAAGCGCGAGCCGCAGGTGGGGGAAGAGCGCGCCCAGCGACACCCCCTCGGGGCCGGCTCCCTCGACGCCGTTGCGCAGCGCGCGCAGCAGTTCGCCGGTGAAGGCAGTGTGCCGTTTGCCCTCCTCGAAGTGGGAGGGCGAGTTGGGCGGCGACGAGACCAGGGTGTACGCGCCGGCGATCTCCAGCTGTTCGGCCACGGGCGGGGTGCCGCCGGCCAGCCCGCCCGCGACCGCGCGGCCGGAGAAGCAACAGTCGAGGACGAGGACCCGGACGCGTGCCGGGCTGGCCTGGAAGGCTTCCCGGACGACGTCGAGCGGGCAGGCCGTCAGGGAGGGCATGTTCTGGTCGGTCTCGGTGAGCGCGAGGTAGAGCTCCCCCTTCTTGGAGCCGATCAGGCCATGGCCGGAGTAGTAGACCAGGAGCACGTCCTCGGCGGCCGCGGCCGCCTTCAGTAGCGGCAGTCCGAGATCCCTGGGCTGCCGCGGGTCAAGCACGGTGATGCTGCGCTCGGGGGCGAACGCACCCGGTTCTCCCTCATTCAGGACGTCCCGGAGGTCGAGCACGTTGTTGGTGATCGACGTTACGTCCGGGGGCCCGTCCTGGTGCGAGTAGTGCGCGGTGCCGATCAGTACGGCCCACGAGCGCGAGGCGTCGGGAAGCCGGAACACGGTCAGGCCGAGGCGTCGTCGGTCCTGCGGGCGGTGTTCCGGGCGGCGGTGTCCCGGATTCCGGTGTCCCGGGCGTCGGGGTCCGCCGGGGCCGGGAGGCCCGGACCGGTGTACCGCGGCTCGGAGTGCAGGGCGGCCTTGAGCACGGACTCCACGTCGGAACGCGCGATGTGCTCGGCGGTCACCTCGGTGCGGGTGCCGTCCGGCTTGACGGTCTTGAGTCTGACGGTGCTGCTGCGGGGTTGGGCCAGGTAGATCTTGAGCGAGGCGGCGAGGGTGGTGAGCGCCCCGCCCGCTCCCACCGCGACGACCAGGGTGTCGGACCAGGAGCCGAGTTCGCCGGGGCGGGGAGCGGCCGTGGCGACGCGAACCCGGCCGCGCAGCGCGGGTTCGCCGACCAGCCAGTCGCGCAGGTCGAGGACGGCATCGGGGCCGTCGGCCTCCACCGCGAGCCAGGATTCCACCACAGCGATTCCCCCTTGGATCGAACCGGCGCGGGCGCTCCGCGTCCGCTAGGACGGCGGGGCGGATTGTTCCGTTCCCCCGTGCGGCCGAAATGTTATGACGGTCCATCAGAAGATCGCCACTCGGAGGCTCCGGTGTCCGACGCGGACAGCACCCGTCGCAGGACGGTGAGCAGCCGCCCGTCCTCGGCGGGAGCTTGCCGTGCCCGCCAGGCGATGTGGCCGTCCGGGCGGACGAGGACGGCGCCGGTGGGCGGGAGGCCGGCGGCCCCGGACCGGTCGGGTGTCGGCAGTGCGTGCACGGTGACCGGCAGTCCTGCCGTGGCGGCGGTGGCCGCCTGCCGCTGCCAGGCGGTGTCCCCGGTGGCCGTGAGAAGGGTGAAGCCCGGCCCGACCAGGTCCAGGGTGGACGCGGCCCCGGGCGGGCCGGCGAGCCGCAGGTGGGGCAGGCGGGTGCCGGGTGTGCCGTCGGGGTGTTCGAGGCCGGAGAGGCCGGGGTCCAGGGGTGGGAGCGCGGGGTCGGCCGGGTCGGTGAGGACCGCCGTCGAGCGGTAGGCGGCGGTGAGCAGCAGTTCGTCGTCGATCCGATAGCCGGCCCGGGCGCGGGAGTTGGCGAGCGAGATGTCGACGACCTGCCGGGCCACGGGGCGGCGTTCGGCCTCGTAGCTGTCCAGCAGTGCCTCGCCGGCCGTCCCGGCGGTGACCGCCGCGAGCTTCCAGGCGAGGTTGTCCGCGTCGCCGATGCCGGTGTTCATGCCGTGCCCGCCGGTCGGCGGCACCGCATGGGCGGCGTCGCCCGCGAGCAGCACCCGCGCGCAGCGGTAGGTGTCGGCGAGGCGGGCGTCCATCCGCCAGGTCATGGTGTCCTGGACGGTGACCGCGAGCTCGGGCAGCCCAGCGGCGTCCCGGACCAGCCGGGTGAGCGCCCGGTGGTCGGCCGACAGGGCGGCGGCGTCCTCGCGTTCGGGATCGTACGGGTACTGGTAGATCCACTGCCGGTCGTTGTCGACGGCGAGGAAGCCGCCGCGGCCCGGTTCGGTGAGGAAGTACGAGGCGCTGGCGCGGTCGGCGACGACCTCGCCGAGCGGAGCCTCGAAGCGGACGCTCAGGTAGTGGCCGAGGCCGGTCGGCCCCGTCATCGCGATCCCGGCCGCCTCGCGGACGGTGCTCGACGCGCCGTCGCAGCCGACCAGCCGGTCGGCGCGCACGGTGCGGCGCTCGCCGGAGTCCCGGTCCTCCAGCAGGGCGTGGACGTGTCCGTCCCGTTGGGTGAAGGAGAGCAGGCGGGTGGCGAACCGGACGCCGCCCGGGGCGAGTCGGCGGGCGCGCCGCAGCAGGACGGCCTCCAGGGCGTCCTGCGAGCAGATCAGCCCCGGGGAGGGGGTGCGCTCGGCGCTCTCCGCCGGGCCGCCGGCCAGGCCGGTGCGGACGAAGTCCGGGTCGACCAGGGTGCGGCCCCGGTAGAAGTACACCTGGGAGGCCGGGAGCCCGGCCCGCCGGATCGCCTCCTCCAGGCCGCACCGCCGGAAGACCTCCATCGAACGTGCCGACACCCCGCGGGCCTTGGGGTGGCGCGAGGTGCCGGGGTGCGCCTCGACGAGCAGGTGCGGCACGCCGTGGCCGGACAGCAGGACGGACAGGGTCAGGCCGACCGGTCCCGCGCCGACGACGAGCACGGACGTGGTCTCCGGGAATTGCATGCCACCACTCCTCGGTAACGCCTAATGGGAGTTTTTGAAGTTACCATGATCCGGACGGCACCCCATCGACATGTCGAGGCGACCCCATGACCCGGCTCCAGGGCAGCGACGGCGGCGGCAACCCCCGCGGTCTCCACTTCCTCACCGAGCTCGCGAACACCGTCCGCGAGGACCCCGGCGCGGGCGCCGCCGAACTCCAGGCCCTCCTGGAGCGCCACGGCGGCCCGCCCTTCCGGCTCACCGACGCCGACGCCCGCGAACTGCGCGAGGCCACCGTCGAGGTGATCGCCGTCCTCGACACGGACGACCCGGACCGGGCGGCCGAACTGATCAACGCTCTGCTCGACCGCCACCCGGCCCGCCCCCGCCTGGTCCGCCTCCCCGGCCGGCCCTGGTCCCTGCACACCCGCGCCCCCGCCGACGCCGGCCTCACCCACTGGCTGCTCTCCACCGCCGCCCTCGCCCTCGGCCTGTGGCTCGGCGAACGCGGCGGCTGCGCCTGGGGCCGCTGCGCCGCCCCGGGCTGCGAACGCTTCTTCATCGACACCGGCCGCCGCACCGCGCAGCGCTACTGCACCCCGCGCTGCGCCACCCGCGTCCGTGTCGCCGCCCACCGGGCGCAGCGGGAGGACCGGGCCTGAGGGCGGGGGTGGAGGCCGTTCCCCGCCCCCGCCGCAGCCGAACTCCCGCACTGGGTTCGTACACCGATCCGGGCCGGCGACCCCACCCCCATGGTGCGGGACGTACCCCTTGGGTCGCCCGTACCGGCCCGGTGCCCCCGGGGCGCCATGCTGCCTCCACCCCCCAACTCCCAGGTTGACTAGTGTTGTTCGACTACGTCACGCTCGACGAACCGCCGGGCGGGCGGCCGGACGTGCCGCGCGTGTCGTGCGCCGCGCGCCGCCCGACGCCCCGGCCCGGATGTCCACCGTGCACCCGTGTGGAGGTACCGCCATGTCCAAGCGCCGTCTCGCCGTCCCCGGAGCCGCCGTCGCCGCTCTGACCCTCGCCGCCCTGCTCCTCCCGGCCACCGTCGCCCACGCCGCGCCGCCCGCCGACTCGTGCACCCAGAACTGGAGCATCGGCTCCGGCGAGGGCTACGCGAACGGCAAGTGGTGCAACTACAACACCAAGGTCGTCGGCACGGTGCACGACACCAAGGCGGACGGCCGCTGTCCGTACGTGCGCGGCAACCTCTCCAACGGCGGCCGCGTCGACAGCGACTGGGCCGGCGGCAAGGGCAAGTCCCGCGCCATCACCCTCTACGCGCCCTCGGGCACCCACTTCACCAGCGTCACCATGCGCTCCATCGGCTGCTGACGCCGACGCCGGGCGGGCGGGTGTCACCGGAAGCCTCCTCGGGGTTCCCTCAGGGATGCTGATACGCCGTCGGAAGCAGGTTCCCGGCCGCCTCTCCTCCTGCGCGCCGACGACCGCTCCGGGCTCCGGGTGATGCCCTGGACGGGACCACGGTGGGCACGCCGTCCGGACCGCACCCGGGACTTCCGGCGGCGGCCGTGGCCGCGAGAGGAGAGGCCTCGTGAACCCGCCCGCCCGCCCGCGCGTCGAGGCGCTGCTGGACGGGGTCGGAATTGCGTCGGGCCCCACCGGATGCGGAGG
>NZ_JBSHAP010000047.1:0-61390 GCF_053611565.1 Kitasatospora sp. NPDC054795 | reverse complement strand
GCCGTACTCCGCCGTCCGCCCCCGGCGACCGAGGAGTCCGCCGGCTCCGGCCTGCACCAGCGGTGCAGGCCGAAGCATGCCGAACACGCCTTCAGGTCCCGGGGACGACGCGGTCTCGGCCGGCGACGCCGCGAAAGCCTCGACCGTCAGGCGGCGAAGGCGGCGAGGAGCTTGTCGGTGAGGCGGTCGAGGTAGTCGGGAGCGGTCGCCGTGCGGACGACCGCGAGGCGCCAGTACAGCGGGCCGGCGAGGAAGTCGAGTGCGAGCTCGCGGTCCACGTCCGCGGGGAGTTCGCCGCGGTCGACCGCCCGTTCCAGCAGGCCGGTGGCCTTGCCGCGGCGGGTGTCGCGGACGGCGGTCATCAGCACCTGCGCCAGCTCGGGGTTGCGACCGCTTTCGGCGAGCAGATCGGGGATGATCTTCGACGGGAGCCGGTGGCGCAGCGCCCCGTCGATCTCGGTGAGGAAGGCCAGGACGTCGCCGCGCAGGGTGCCGGTGTCCTCGGTCTCGGAGGCGTCCACGGCCACGGCCCGGATCAGGGCGACGGTCATGTCGAGCTTCGACGGCCAGCGGCGGTAGATGGCGGCCTTGCCCGCCCCGGCCCGCTTGGCGACCGCCTCCAGGGAGAGCCGGGCGTAGCCGACGTCTGCCAGTTCCTCGAAGAAGGCGGCGGCGATCGCCTCGGTCACGGAGTCCTGGAGCACCGGCCCGCCGGGCGTCCGGCGCGCGGGCTGCTCGGAGGGGCCGGGGGTCGCGGGCCGGGGCGCGGGCGTGTTGGACATTCCCCGAACCTACACCAGGCGGAACGCTTGCGTCTCGACTGGGCGGGAGCTAGCGTTTAGACGAGACGGAACAGTTCCGTCTCAACAATATCGGGAGTACCCGTGCGATTCCTCTTCGAGGACGAATCGTTCTCCTTCGAAACGCTCCGGGCGGCCGGATTCGCCAACTACGGCGGCGCCGACCTGGGCGAGGTCGTGGCCACCGCCCGGAACATCGGCGAAGGCAACGAGGCGGCCTGGCTGCGCGAGTGGAAGGCCACCGCCGAGCGCGTCCACGACATCGGCAACCGCGCCCTGACGGCCGGGCACCGGGTCAGCGCCCGCGAAGCCCTGCTCCGCGCGTCGAACTACTACCGCACCGCCGAGTTCTACCGCCGCGACGACCCCGCGAACGACCCCGAGGCCAAGAGCCTCTCCACGCTCTCCCGGGAGACCTTCGCCGCCGCGGCGGCCCTGCTGGACACCCCCGTCGAGGCCGTGACCATCCCCTACCAGGACACCGGCCTGCCCGGCTACCTGTTCCTCGTCGACGACTCCGGCGCCCGGCGCCCCACCGTCCTGTTCACCAGCGGCTTCGACTCCACGCTGGAGGAGGCGTACTTCGCCGTCGCCGCGGCCGCGCTGCGACGCGGCTACAACGTCCTCGCCTACGACGGTCCGGGCCAGGGCGCGGCGCTGCGCGAGCAGCGGCTCGCCTTCCGCCCGGACTGGGAGGCCGTGGTGACCCCGGTGGTCGACTACGCGCTGACCCGCCCCGAGATCGCCGCCGACGGGCTGGTCCTGTTCGGCTACAGCCTCGGCGGCTACCTGGCCGCACGCGCCGCCGCCCACGAACACCGCCCGGCCGCCCTGGTGCTGGACGACGGCCTGTACAGCTTCGGGGAAGCCCACGACCGGTTCATGCCGCCGTTCCTGCGCGAGTGGATCGAGGCCGGCCGGGACGACCTCGTGGAGCCGGTCATGGCTCTGCTCATGCAGGCGAGCACCCAGTTGCGGTGGGCCCTGCGCAACGGGGTGTGGACGTTCGGCGCCGCATCGGTGGCGGACTACATCCGCCGCACCGCCGACTACACCCTCGACGGCGTCGCCCGGCTCATCGACTGCCCCACCCTCGTCCTGGACGCCGAGAACGACCAGTTCTTCCGCGGCCAGCCCCAGCGGGTCCAGGCCGCACTGACCTGCCCCCACACGCTCGTCACCCTGACCGAGGCCGAGGGCGCGGGCGAACACTGCCACATGGGCGCCATGTTCCGCCTCCACCAGACGGTCTTCGACTGGCTCGACACCACCCTGGCGCGGGCAACCGGGCCCGCGAGCTGACGGGCGCGCCCGCCGGCCGACCACTCCACGCCGACCCGCCCCGCGCCGCATGGACCGACCCGACCACGCCCGCGGGACACCCCCACGGGATGCGCCTCCGGCCGGGTCCGTCCCCTGCGCGAACCCGACCGGCTGCCCGTGCGGCACGTACGGGACGGGCGCGTCGACCAGGCCTGCGGCCGGATCCGGGTGCGTCTGTCCTGTGCGTGGAGATCGATCGTAGGCAGCCGGGCCTTACCGATCGCTTACCGATTCCTGGCCGCTCGCCATCGCCACCACACGCCGCCCGGCACCGCCCCGCACCGCCCCGCGCCGCCTCGCGCCGCCTACCGGATGTCGCTCAGCTCCCGCGCCTCCTCCAGCACCCGCGCGGCCGACTCCGGCAGCCCGGCCGCCCGGTACGCCCGGCCGAGCGCGCGCAGCGCCTCCGCCAGGAAGGAGCGCCAGCCGCGGGCCCGCCACACCAGCACCGACTCCTCCAGGTGCGCGACCGCCGAGGGGTGGTCGCCCGCCGCCAGGTCCAGCTCCCCCAGGATGCCGAGGGCCTGGGCGAGGTGGTGCCCCAGGTCGAACCGGCGGGCGATGGCCAGTGCGGCCTCCGCCGTCTCCCGGGCGCGGCCGTCGCCGGTGCCGGCGTACAGCACGGCCAGGTAGAGCAGCGAGAACGCCTCCACATAGCGGTCCTTGAGGCAGCGGGCCATGGCGAGCGAGTGGAGGAGCAGCTCCCCGGCCCGCTCCGCCTGGCCGGCCCGGCCGTGGGCGGCTCCCAGGAACTGGATGGCGGTCGCCT
Source organism: Kitasatospora sp. NPDC054795 (assembly GCF_053611565.1). Classification (NCBI taxonomy): domain Bacteria; kingdom Bacillati; phylum Actinomycetota; class Actinomycetes; order Kitasatosporales; family Streptomycetaceae; genus Kitasatospora; species Kitasatospora sp. NPDC054795. Next base: position 58,498 of record NZ_JBSHAP010000047.1, on the reverse strand, counting down.
CGAAGCGGGTGTTGCCGATCAGCCGGGCCAGCCGCAGCGTCTCGGCGAGGTGCTCGATCGTGCGGTCGAGGTCCGTCTCCCCGTGGGCGATGGCGATGATCTGGTGCGCCCGGGCCTCGCCGCCCGGGTGGTCGTGGGCGGTGGCGAGGTCCAGGGCGCGGTGGCCGGCCTCCAGGGCCTCCCTCTCGCGCCCCTGGGCCACCAGGCTCCAGGCCGTCAGGACGAGGGCGTCGGCGGTCCCGCGCTCCTCCCCGACCTGCTCGAACAGCCGCTGCAGGTGCCGGGCGCGGTCCTCCAGCGCGACCATCGTCTCGGTGCCGTCCGCCAGGTCGACGGCCGTCCCGGAGCCGTCGGCCGGGGTGGTCCAGGTCGTCACCTCGATCAGGCCGCGGGTGAGCACGGCCGTGCCCAGGGTGTCGCCGGCGGTCCGGCAGGCCTGGAGGACGGTCAGGTGGGTGGTGCGCCAGTCGTCGTACAGGCCCCGCACGTCGCAGTACTTCTCCTGGCAGGCGGCGAGGTCCCACGCCACCGGCACCATGCGCAGCGCGGCGGCCTGCCGGGCGCTCGTGTTCAGGGCCGGCTGCTCGGCGTCGAACCAGGCCATCGGGTCGTCCAGCAGCGCCGCCGCGACGCCGGACGGCATCGGGTGGCGGGGTGCGGTGCCGTGGATCGGCGCGAAGCACGGCCCTGGCACCTGGTCGGCCGCCTGCTCGGCCAGCCAGAGCCAGGCGCCGAAGGCCCGTTCGAGCGCGGCGGTGCGCGCGGCCGCTGCGTCCGCGGCCTCGGAGTGCTCGCGCGCGTACAGCCGGACGAGGTCGTGGAAGCGGTAGCGCAGGTGCGGCTCCGTGCCGGTCTCCTGCAGGAGTTGGGCGTCGATCAGCTCCTCCAGCTGCCGCTCGGCCTGCTCCAACGGGATGCCGGCCATCGCCGCCGCGGCCCACGGCGCGAAGTCGGGCGCGTCGAGCAGTCCGAGCAGCCGGAACGTGCGGCGGGTCGGCTCCGACAGCCGGGCGTAGCCGACGGCGAAGCCCGCCCGTACGGCCAGGTTTCCCACGGCCAGCTCGTCGAGCCGTCGCCGTTCGTCGCGCAGCAGGTGGGCGAGCCGGGCCAGGGTCCAACGCGGCCGGGCGGCGAGGCGGGCCCCGGCGATGCGGACCGCCAGCGGCATGCCGCCGCACAGCTCGACGATCTGGGCGGCGGCCACCGGTTCGGCGGCGACCCGCTGGTCCCCGAGGATGCGGCGCAGCAGCGTCCGGGCGTGGGGGGCGTCGAGTTCGTGCAGGTCGACGAGCCGGGAGCCGGGCAGGGCGGTGAGCGCGGCGCGGCTGGTGACGAGGACGGCCGGTCGGGCACCGGGCCGGTCGTCGGACCCGTCGCCCGGCCCGTCGTCCGCAGCCGCCGGTGTGCCCGGGAGCAGCGGGACGAGCTGCTGCTCCCCCGCGGCGTTGTCGAGGAGGACGAGCGTGCGGCGGCCGGCGAGCAGGGTGCGGTACAGCGCAGAACGCTCCTCCAGGGAGGCCGGGATCTCCCGGGGGTCGGCGCCGAGGGCGCGCAGGAAGGCGGCCAGGACGCCGGCCGGGTCGGCGGGCGTCTCGTCGGCCCCGCGCAGGTCCGCGTAGAGCCGGCCGTCCGGGTAGTCGACGGCGGCGAGGTGGGCGGCGCGGACGGCCAGCGCGGTCTTGCCGATGCCGCCCATGCCCGCGATCACCGGTACCCGGCCGGTCGCCAGGGCGTCCAGCACGATCCGCACCTGCTCGTCGCGTCCGGTGAAGTCCGGGACGTCCCTGGGGAGTTGGGAGGGCACGCGGGCGGGCCCGGAGTCCGGTCGGGCGCCCTCCCGGTCCTGCGCCAGCAGCGCCAGGAAGACGTTCCGCACCTGCTCGCCCGGCTCGATCCCGAGCTCCTCGGACAGCCGCCGGCGCAGCGCCTGGAAGCGGCGCAGCGCCTCGGCCGCCCGACCGTCCGCCGCCAGCAGTTCCAGCAGGGCGGCCTGCAGGGGCTCGTCGAACGGGTGCTCCTCGGCGAGCGCCGTCAGGGCGGGGACGGCGGTCCGGGACGCTCCGGCGGCCGTCGCGGACCGGGCCAGCGCCAGGGTGGTGGCGCGCACTTCGTGCTCCACGGTCGTGACCAGCGGGTCCTCGCGGTTCACCCGTTCCAGCCCGGCCAGCACCGGGCCGCGCCGCAGGCCGATCGCCCCGGCCGGGTCCCCGTCGGCGGCGAGTCTGCGGAACCGTCCGAGGTCCACCGCGTCCGGCCCGGTCACCAGTCGGTAGCCCTGCCCGTCGGACTCCAGCGCCACCGCCTCGTCCCCGAACCGCCCGAGCCAGGTGCGCAGCCGCGACATCCCGGTGTGCACCGCGCCCCGACCGACCCGGTCCGACTGCTCCGCCCACACGAGGTCCAGCAGCCGCCCCACGGGCAGCCGTTCCCCCTCCGCGAGCAGCAGGGCCCCCAGCAGCCCCCGCAGCACGGTGGCCCGCGGCAGCGCCTGCGGCACGGCGTCCACATCGACCGTCAGGGGCCCCAGCAGCCCGAACGTCATCTTCATCCGCTTCAGCCCCTCAATGCTCACGACCGCACCGAGGCCCGCCCCGCCGCCCGATCGGGTGGCGCCCACCGACCTCGGCACGACCCTGACACTAGTCCGGGCACTGATCAACAGCGGCCACCGGCCCTGCGGTCCGCCGCCCGGCACCGCACCTCGGCGGTATCGCAGCTCGTCAGTACCGCACCTCGACGGTGGCTCCGGCGGCTCGCAATTCGGCCGCCACGGCCTCGGCGAGGTCCGACGTCACGTCATCGAGGACAACCGCGGGCAGCCGACCGAGCAGAACCTTGCCGTGCCACAGGCTGAGCCCGGTCCGACGCCTGACGGCCTTCGCGACCTCCAGCACGCGCGGCCCCGCATCGGTCACCACCAGGCGGATGGGCCCCTCGTCACAGACCAACTCGAAGTACCCGTCCGCCGCCACCACTCCCCCGCCCCCAGCCCTTGCCCTTGCCCTTGCCCTTGCCCTTGCCCTTGCCCTTGCCCTTGCCCTTGCCCGGAGAATAGACACTGCCGCACCACCCGGTCGACCGAGATTCGCCCGACCCGAGGGACCGCGACCGGACGTCGGCTGCGGGGACCGTGCAGCACGGTCCCCGCGGCGGACGGCCTACTGTCCGGCGGCCGTCTTCATGTAGGCGGTCCAGATCCGGGCCGGCACGGTGGCGTCGGAGGTGTCCGGGGTGGCGCCGCCCAGGCCTTCGAGGGAGAGGAGCTTCATGTCCTTCAGGTCCGCGCGGAACACGGTGACCGCCGTCGACAGCTGCCCGTTGTAGCCGACGAACCAACCCGCCGTGCGGTCCGCGGTGGTGCCGGGTTTGGCGGCCAGGTTCGGGCCGGCCTCCGCCGCCGGCTTGGCGGCCCCGTCGCGGACGGAGCCCTTGAGTGCCGCGTCCACCTCGCCCGCGACCGCCGGGGTGAGTGCCTGGGTGGCGGCCGGCAGGCGCAGGGGGAGCTGGACGCCGTTGCGGGAGATCCTGAGCACCGAGTACGGGTCGGTGTGGGAGCCGCCGGCCGCGAAGGCGGCGTACGCGTCGGCGGTGCGCAGGGCGCTGGGGGTGGAGTTGCCGACGCCGAGGGCCGGGACGAGTTCGCCGAGGCTGTTGGGAAGCAGGCCGAGGTCGGTGGCGGTCTTCTGCACCTTGTCCAGGCCGACGTCCATGCCGAGCTGCATCAGCGGCCCGTTGACGGACTGTTCGACCGCGTTCCGCAGAGTGACGCTGCCCCAGTTCCGCTTGCCGTCGTTGGCGGTCTTGACGATCTTCCCGTCCCGTCCCCAGTACGGCCCTTCCGGGGTCATCACGTTCACCCCGTCGTCGCCGTTGTAGGTGGTGGTGGGCGCGACCGGGGTGCGGTCGCCGCCGCGCCGGCGCTGCACTCCCTCGCCGAGCCCGGCGGCGTACACCACCGGGGTGAACGCCGAACCGATCGGCACCGTCGTGGTGTTGGCGTTGTTGAAGCCCTGCTTCAGGTAGTCGGGGCCGCCGTAGAGCGCGACGACCCGGCCGTCCGGGGCCAGTGAGGCGGCGCCGACCTTCAGGAGCTTGTCGGACTCCCGGTTGTCCGGGTCGATCCCCGCGGTGCCCTGCTGGACGGCGGCGACCAGGGCGTCGACCTTCGGCTTCTCGAAGGTGGTGCGGATCTGGTAGCCGCCGAGGTCGAACTGGGCCGGGGTGATGTCGCTGTGGCTCTCCACGTAGGCGCGGGCCGTGTCCACCAGGTACCCGATCTGGCCGCTCAGTCCCGCCGACTTCGGCTGCGGCTTGGGCTCGGGGAACACCGTGTATCCGGCGCGCTCGGCGGCGGACAGCTTGCCCACCTCAACCATCCGGTCCAGGATCCAGGACCAGCGCTCCTCGGCCCGTTCCCGGTTCCCCGCGCTGATCGCCGGGTCGTACTGTCCGGCACCCTTCAACAGGGCGGCCAGGAAGGCGCCTTCGCTCGGGTCGAGCTGGGAGACGTCCTTGCCGTAGTAGGCGGCCGCGGCGCGCTCGATGCCGTAACTGCCGCGCCCGAACCAGCTGGTGTTCAGGTAGCCGGCCAGGATGTCCTGCTTGCTCATCCGGTCGTCCAGCTTGATCGCGATGGCGATCTCGCTGAGTTTGCGGGACATGTCCTGACGCTGGTTCAGGTAGATGTTCTTGACGTACTGCTGGGTGATGGTGGAGCCGCCCTGGGTGTCGCCGCCGGTGACCATCTGGACGACGGCACGGCCGATGCCGGTCACGGAGATGCCCGGGTCGGTGTAGAAGGTCTCGTTCTCGGCGGCCAGCACCGCCCACTGCACCGGCTCCGGCACCTGGGTGAGCGGCACCTCCTGCCGGTTGGTCGGGCCGATCCGCGCCATCTCGGTGCCGTCCGCCCAGTAGTAGACGTTGTTCTGCTGGGTGGCGAAGGAGTTGAGGTCCGCCGGGACGGCGGTGTTCGTGTAGAACCAGGCCAGCCAGCCCGTCAGCGCCGCCGCCCCGGTCCCGGCCACCAGCACCTGCTGCCGCCAGGAGGGGAGCCAGCGGCGGACTCCGCGCCGTCCGCGGCGCGGGTAGTCGATCCGCAGGAACCGGCGCAGGGGCGAACGCGGGGAGGCGCCCTGGTCCGGGGACCGGCACGGGTCCGTCGACGGGCTCGGGGACGGACTCGGGGAGGGGTCCGGGGACGGGCTCAGGGGCGGACCCGGGGACGGGCGCCGCCCCCGGAGCGGGCGCCACGCCCGTAACGGCCTCCGACGCGGTGGGAAGCGCCACCGTCGCCGCCCGGGCTTCTCCTCTTCGGCGGCGCTGTCTTGCTGGGCACGCACAGTCCGGTCTCCGATTCGCTCGTGGGCGTGATCCTCCGTACACATAGACGCGGTGGGAACATCAGTACGTATGCCTCGCCTTGGTGTGATCATGGTCATACTCGGTGCGGTGAACCCGGGCGCCCGGGCCACGGACGGCGGGCGGACGGCAGGTGGACGGACGGCCGACGGCCGACCCGCGCGGGCACCGGTCCGCAGCCGCCCCGGCGTACCGCCAGAATGACGCCATGAGGATGATCCAGACCGCCCTCGGCGCGATGCTGCTCCTGCTGGTCGTCGGCAGCATCCTGCGCACGCTGGTCGTTCCGCGCGGGCTCTACTCGGCGCTGGTGATGCGGCTCTGGCGGATGCTGCGCGGGCTGCTGCGGCTGGCCGCCGGACCGGGCCGCGGCTACCACGCGCAGGACCGGGCCCTCACCTGGCTGGCGCCGCTGGTGCTGCTGGGCATGCTCGGGGTGTGGCTCAGCTGCATGCTGACCGCCTACACCCTGCTGCTGCACGGCACCTCGGAGCTCAGCTGGTCGGTGTCCGTGCGCGAGGCCGGGTCCAGTCTGTTCACCCTCGGCTTCGCCAGCGGCGACCGGCTGCACCTCTCCGCGATCGACTTCCTGGCCGCCGCCAGCGGCCCGCTGGTGATCGCCCTCCAGATCTCCTACCTGCCGACCCTCTACGCCGCCTACCAGCGCCGCGAGACCGAGGTGACGCTGCTGCAGTCCCGGGCCGGCGAGCCCGCCTGGGGCCCCGAGCTGCTGGCCCGCCAGTCCCTGGTGGACACCGAGACCGCGCTCCCCCAGCTCTACCGGGACTGGGAGCGGCTGGCCGCCGACATCGGCGAGAGCCACTCCAACTACCCGGTGCTGCTCTCCTTCCGCTCCCCGCAGCCCAACCGCAGCTGGGTGGTCGGACTGATCGCCGTGATGGACGCCGCCGCCCTGCACCTGGCGCTCTGCCCGCGTTCGGCCCCGCCCGAGGCCCGGCTGGTACTGCGGGCCGGCTTCACCGCGCTGCGCGACATCGCCCGCTCGCTGCGGATCGACTTCGACACGGACCCGGACCCGGACGTCCCGATCCGGCTGACCTACGCCGAGTACCTGGGCGCCGTCGCGATGATCACCGCGGCCGGTTTCCCGCGTGAACGCCCGGTCGAGGAGGCCTGGGCGCACTTCCACGGCTGGCGGGTCAACTACGAGGCCCTGGCGTACGAACTGGCCCGCCGCAGCGACGCCGTCCCGGCGCTGTGGACCGGCCCGCGCGACTTCCGCGCCCCGGTCATCCCGCCGGCCCGCCCCGCCGACCGCCGGCCGTCCTCGGCCCCGCCGCGTCGACCGCTCAGACCTCCACCGGGCCGCCGCTCGCCAGCGAACGCTCGGCGCCGACCAGGATCTCCACCACCCGCAGCCCGAAGTCCGCCCCGCAGGGGTGCGGCTCGCCGGAGGCGGCCGAGGCCCGCAGCGCGTCCAGCGCCCGGTGCAGGGCCGCGGCCGGGCCCTCGCCGCGCGGGGGCAGCTGCACCACGCCGTGCTCACCGCGCAGCTCCATGCCCGTCCCGCCCGCCGCGAGCGGCGCGGTCAGGCTGAGCGCGAGCGTGCTGGAGGCGCCGCCGGCGTGCCGCACCACCAGGTGCACGGTGTCCAGCGGGCCGGCCGCCGCCGTCACCTGCGTCGCGTCGCCCAGGACCGGCAGCAGCACGGACAGCGCGTGCGGGCCGACGTCCCACAGCGCGCCCTTCTCCACCCGCCACGGCGAGGCCGCGTACGGGCTGGTGCTGCCGGGCGCGAACACCGAGCCGAGCCAGTCCGAGCGGCCGGTGAACCAGCCGCCGAGCTCCGCCTGCCGCTCGATCCACGGGATCTGCTCGCCGCCGAAGCGCACGGTGAAGAAGACCACCGAGGCGACCTTGTGCTCGCGCACCGCCTCGGCCACGGCCCGGGCGTCCGGCACGGTCAGCGCGACCGGCTTGTCCAGCAGCAGGTGGCAGCCGGCCTCGGCGGCCCGTACCGCGAGACCCGCCTGCACGGTCGGGGGCAGCGCGATGGAGACCGCGTCCACCTCGGCCAGCAGCCGGTCGAGGTCCGCGTACCCGGGCACGCCGTGCGCGGCGCCCAGCGCCTCGGCCGCCTCCGGTCGGCGGCCCCAGACGCCGGTGAACTCCAGCCCGGGGTGCTCGGCCAGGACGGGCGCGTGCACCCGCCCCGCCCAGGGGCCGGTTCCCAGTAGTCCGATCCGCACGATGTCTCCGTTCTCCGGTCAGCGCGAGCGAGCGCGCGTGGTACGAGTGGGCGCGAGTGGTACAGGTGGGCGCGAATGAGCCCCGGTGGGCGCGAATGAGCGCCGGTGGTTCGGGTGAGCCCGCGTACACCCTGGCGGCGCGGGTCCCGGCCCCGGGCTCTCAGCCCTGGACGCGGGCCAGGGTGAAGCCGTCGTAGCCCTTGCTGCCGACCGTCTGCACCGAGGTCGCGGTGACGCTCGGCTCGGCCGCGATCAGGTCGTGCAGCGCCCGGGTGCCGACCACCGCCGGGTCGGTGCCGGCCGGGTCGGCGACCGCGCCGCCGCGCACCACGTTGTCGACGATGATCAGCGAGCCCGGCCGGGTCAGTTGGAGCGCCCGGCGGAAGTACTCGGGGTTGCTCGGCTTGTCGGCGTCGATGAAGACCAGGTCGAAGGGGTCCGCTCCCTGCTCCACCAGTTCGGCCAGCGAGTCCGCGGCCCGGCCCACCCGCACCTCGGCGATCCCGGCCAGCCCGGCGGCCGCCAGGTTGCCCCGGGCGACCTCGGCGTGCCGGGGGTCGAGCTCCAGGGTGATCAGGGTGCCGTCCGCGGGCAGCGCCCGGGCCAGCCAGATGGCGCTGTAGCCGCCGAGCGTGCCGACCTCCAGGATCCGCTTCGCGCCCTGGGTCAGTGCCAGCAGGTGCAGCAGCTTGCCCTGGTTGGGGGCCACCGCGATGTTCGGCAGTCCGGCCGCGCGGGCGGCGGCCGCGGCCTGCTCCAGCACCGGGTCGTGTCCGACCAGCCGCTCGGAGAAGTAGGCGTCCACGGCGTCCCAGGTCGGCTGCGAAGACATCGGGCCCTCCGGAGTGCAAGATCGGCAGTACCCGACCGATGCTACTCCGAGGGCCCGAGGGCACCACGACGGTGGTGGTGGACGACCGGTCCGGGGCCGGTCGGACGATCGACCGGGACCCTGCCGGGGGGCCGACCGGGGGCGGCCGGCGGGGTGGTCAGTCGGCGACCGGCTCCTTCGCCGCGGCGGCGGCCTTGGCCGCCTCCTCCGCCTCGATCTTCGCGTGTGTCTTGGCGGCACGGCGCTTCATGATCCAGGCCGACAGCAGACCGATCACCAGGGCCGCGCCCAGGCCCGCCCAGGAGAACCGGGCCAGCCAGGGCTCGATGGCCTTGCCGACCTTGAAGACCAGCAGCGTGGTGCCGCCGGCCCAGACGATGCCGCCCAGCACGTTGGCGATCAGGAACTTCCAGTACGGCATCTTCAGCGCGCCCGCGAGCGGACCGGCGAAGATGCGCAGCAGGGCGATGAAGCGGCCGAAGAAGACCGCCCACATGCCCCACTTCTGGAACGAGCGCTCGGCGGTGGCCAGGTGCGAGGGCCCGAAGTGCTTGGGGAACCTGCGTCCCAGCTTCTCGAAGAGCGGCTTGCCGCCCTTGCGTCCGATCGAGTATCCGATCGAGTCACCGATGATCGCGCCGGCGATCGCGCAGATCGCGACGCCCCACGGGCTCACCACACCCTTGACGGCCATCAGGGACGCCGTCACCAGGGCGATCTCGCCGGGCAGGGGAATGCCCAGCGACTCGAACCCGATGATCAGACCGATCACGGCGTACACCGCCGTCGGCGGAATCCCCTCGATCCAGGCGTCGATGTGCAAGGCCAGTCCCTCCGTGGCAGGACGGGACGGGCCGCGCTCCCCTTGGAGCCGCGTGCCCGTCCCGGCAGTTCGTCCGATGGCGGCACCCGGGCCGCTCCCCCCGGAGCGAGCCTAACGTGCCGGGCGGCCTGTCCCCCCGGCCGATCACCCGTGCGTTACGACGAGTGCCCTCACACCATGGTTCCAGGTTGACCAGCGTTTCTTCAAGATTCGGCAAAACGCAGTGCGACCACGGACGGGCGCTGCTTGATCCAGCGCGCGAGCGGCAGCAGGGCGCTCAGTGGCGGGCGTCCGCCCTGCGGATACACCTCGCGCACGTCGACGACCCCCGGGTGCGCGGTGGCCAGCAGGCCGCACTCGTCCGCGTCCATCCCGAACGGCATCGGCGGCGCGTGGTAGTACCGGTCCCGCAGCTTGCCCTCGACGGCCCGCCGGCTGAACCAGCGCGGCACCGCGTCCAGCACCATGGCCCCGCCGGGGAAGCGCTCGGCGCAGGCCGCGATCAGGTCGCGGACCTCCTGCGGCCGCAGGTACATCAGCACCCCCTCGGCGCTGATCAGCACCCCGTTCGCCGGGTCCACCCCGTCCATCCAGCCCGGGTCGGTGACCGATTGGGCGACGATCCGGTGCCGCTCGTCCGGCGGCAGCAGCTGCCGACGCAGCGCGGCGGTCTCCGCCAGGTCCACCGACAGCCAGTTCGCCCGGCCGTTGTCGACCCGCCAGGCCTGGGTCTCCAGGCCGTCCCCGAGCCCGACCACGGCACCGCGCGGGCAACGGATCAGGAAGTCGGACACCTCGCGGTCGAAGCAGGCCGCCCGCAGCGCCTGGAGCTGGCTCACCAAGGCGTTCTCCCCGAACCGCGTCGCGAACGGGTAGTCGATCCGGTCCACCAGCTCGATCGCCTTCGGGTCCGGCAGCACGGTGTCCGGCCGCCGCGCCTCCACCGCCCGGTGCCACAGCGTCCACAGCGCCGTCTCCGACACCTGTCCCAGCTCCGGCCGCACGCCGCCACTCATCGCTCGCTCCTTCGGACCTGGTCCCGTCGCGTCTGCGCCGTTGTCCCGCCGCGTTCCGGCCGGTGTTCCGGCCGCGTTCCCGTCATGGGCATGAACCCGCCGATTCTGACACCCCGTCCGTCCTTCCCCTCCCGTCGACGCGCCGACGCGCCGACGCACCGACGCACCGACGCACCGACGCACCGACGCACCGGATCGGGACGGGAGGGTCGAGGCCCGGGTACGGTCCGCCTCCGTGCTCAACCTCGTCGGCCCGGGCGAACAGCCTCCGCTGGGGGCCGGGTCGCCGACCGAGGACCCCCGGTCCGTCGAACGCGTGGTGCTCGCCCTGATCGAGCTGCCGCTCTCGCTGGTCCGACGCCACCTGCGGGCCGGCGCGCAACTCCCCGAACACGCCGAGGAACTCGCCGAGGAGTGCGCCGACGACCTCCTCGCCCGGCTCGGCCCCCACCGTCCATGACGCTCGGCGCTACGAACACCGCATAGACTCCCGGGGATCGAGCGGGCCGCCCAGCGGCGGCAGGGCCGGGCGAGGAGGGGGCGTCGTGGGACCCGTACCGGGCGCGCGGGAAGAGCTGGACCGGCTGGGCCGGGCCCTGCGGTCACAACTGGTCGAGCTGATCGACGACTTGGCCCCCGGCAGCGATCCCCGCCTGCCGCTGCTCGACACGCCACAGGTCGTCGACTGGCACGAACCGCTCCGCTACCGGTACTCGGCCGGCGGGAGCACGGGGAAGCGCCCCGCGAATGCCGGCGCCGCCGACACCGCCGCCCGCGCGGCCGCGCTGCTCCACCGCGCGGGCTGGGCGGTCGCGACCTCGCAGGAGGACGCCAAGGGAACGCCCCGCATCGTGGTCACCGGCCGCCGCGACGGCTGCACCATCGAGATCCGTACGGTCGACCACACGTCCACCGTGTGGTTCAGCGGGCAGACACCGGCGATGGCCCTGTACGAACCGGAGGAGTTCCGGCGGCCCGAGCCGGTGCGCACGGCCGAGACCGTCACGGCCGGATTCGTGCTCTGCTACGAGTGCGAAGGCCTGGGCTGGTGCTACGACTGCGGGGGACGCGGCTGGCTGCCCGACGAGACCCGTGGGCGGGTCAACTGCCCCGCATGCCACCGGCGCCGCGTCTGCGTGATCTGCCGGGGCGACGCAGAGCTCGCCGTCTCCGAGCTGTCGACGTACCAGCGCGGCTACTACCCCGAATTGAATGAATGAGTGCGGGCCATGGCCATGTCCACGGTTTTGAGAATCCACCAGGATCCGCGAATGACAGGTACCGTTTGATGCACCCGACAGAGCCGACGGAAGCCCGCATCGAGGATGCGGGCAATATCCTGGTCGCACCTTCGACGGTCCAGGACAACGACGTGATCAGGGACTTCTTCGGGTCCACGATCACGCCGGAGGAGCTTGCTTCCGGCTCGCCCGACCTCACCCGGAGGACGGTCTACCTGTGTGGCGACGTATCCGGGATCAACGGCCGTCAACTGCACACGGCTGCGCGGGTATTCGTCATCCGGGAGCTGTCGCACGGCTACCACGAGGACGTCGACGAACCCTGGAGCCTCGTCGACCTCGGCCGGGTCCCCATCGGCGTACACGGCGTCGGCGTGTACTACCGCCGCTTTTTCGGACTCGGCGACGATCATTTCGGGCGGATCCGTACGGAGCACGCGTTCCAGTCCCTGACGGAGTCCACCAAGCCCGGCACGGCCCATCGCAGCGGGATCTATCTGACGCCCGTCACGCGCAACGGTGACGAACTGCATTTCCGCCTGCTCCGGTGCTCCACGAATCTCTCGGGGCCGACCGAGAGCTTCGGCCCGACCGACACGCTCATCGTCGAAGCGCTGAACCGCGAGGCCGCCGCCGTCTTCCGGAACCAGGCACCGCTGAATCACGTCCTCGCGCAGATCTACCACAACACCCTTGCCACGGCCGAGCGCAAGCAGTCCAAGGCGAAGATCTCGGCCCATGCCGACAAGACCAAGGACATGCCCGCCAACGGCATCATGGCCTTCTGCACCTTCTACGACCGGCTCGACAAGCTGCAGCCCCTGGCCGAGGACGCCTTCGACTTCGGGGTGAAGGGTGCCAGCGGGCTGACCAGGCTCCGCTTCCGCCTCAAGGAGCGGACCGCAGAACTCGACGGGGTCGCACTCCCCCCGCAGTTCACCGTCACCCTCCACCCCGGCTCCGTGTTCTTCATGCCGCTGTCCACCAACCGCCTCTACACCCACGAGATCCGGCCCTCGTCGCTGGACGCCGAGTTGCTCCCGACCCGCCTGGGCTACGTGGTGCGCTGCTCGAACACCGGAGCCGTCCACAAGGACGGCCGCACGTTCCTCGAACGGGACGGAGAACCGGTGGAGTTGGAGCCGCCCACACCGGCCGGCATGGACGAGCTGCGCAGGCTGTACGCCGAGGAGAACAGGACCTCGTCCTTCATGGACTACGGCGACGAATTCCTCTTCAGCATGAACACGGGAGACTACCTTGCCCCCCGCATCTAGGATCTCGGACGAGATCCTCTCGTGCGCACTGCCCACCGAGGAGAACCTCTTCGCGGAACTGTCCGCGTCGGCCCGCCTGGAAGACGTGGGAAAGGGCCGGCGAGGCGCCGTGCTCGCCAGGATCGACGAGGCGGGTGATGCGCCCCTCGTACGGACCACCACTCGCTACAGCAGCCCGGCGCAGCGCTTCCGGGCGGTGCACGAACGGCTGGCACGACAGGTTCAAGAACGTGCGGCACTTTCGGTCGGCTTCAACAACGCTCTCATCGAGAGCTGCACCAACGCCTACGCGACCATGGGCAGCCATTCCGACCAGACCCTCGATCTGGCCGACGAGTCGTTCATCGCCGTCTTCTCCTGCTACCAGCATCCCGACGCGAGCCCGCCGAGAAAGCTGATCTTCGAATCGAAGGGGCCCGATGGCGAGAAGTTCGAGATCCCCCTCACCCACCACGGCATCGTCGCGTTTTCGGTCGACTCGAACCGGCGACTCAGACACAAGATCGTCCTGGACCCGCCCGCCCGCACGGCGGACAACCAATGGCTGGGCGTAACCTTTCGAACGTCAAAAACACTCGTCCGGTTTCGCGACGGACAGGCGCACCTCCCCCAGGGTGAACGCCTCGTGCCGGCCGACGAGGAGCAGAGGCACGAGTTCTACCGACTGCGGCGCCGTGAGAACACGGAAACGGACTTCGTCTACCCACCGCTGACGTACACCATCAGCGAGAGCGACCTGATGCCGCCCGTCTGACCTCGAAGGCCCGGCTCGCTCGTACGGTCAGCCGAGCGCGTTGGACCAGTCCGCCAGCCGGGCGAAGTCCTGGGCCGTCAGGCCGACCTTCGGGTCGACGTGGTGGAGCAGTGCCGGGCCTGGGTGGTGGGCTTCCACCCAGACCCGGTCGGCCTCCGTGATCAGGTCGTCGACCCAGGCGAACGGGCGGCCCTTCGCCCAGGCGACGATCTGCGGGGTCTTCCAGAACACCCCGCCGCCCGGCTCGGGCCGCGGCTCGGACCAGGGGATGTACGGCAGGCCGGGCAGCCCCAGCAAGGGACCGATGAAGGCGTTGGCCTCCTCCTGCCACGTCGTCGCCCACGCCAGATCGAAGGGCAGCGCCGCGAGGGCCGGGCCGTGAGCCGGGTTGAGCCAGACCCGCAGGGGCTTCGGCGCCTTGTGGGGAAGGCCCCAGGCCGTGAGCCGACGGCGCTCGGCCGCCTCCCAGCGCGGCGTCGTCAACCGGTGGGTCTCGTAGCCATCGGGCCGCCGGTAGGGCTTCGCCGCGCACGGGTTCAGCGGTCCGTCGACGTCCACCAGCAGCAGCGGCCGCATCGCCTCGCCTCCTCCGGGCTCGTCCCCGCACGCTACCCGGGCGGAAGGAGGAGGCCCACCGGATTTCCGGCCGCCGTGCGTGCGGGGCCTGGGCTCAGCCGATGCTGAACGCGCCGTCCGGTGGGGGTGGGGAGTCGGTGGCCTCGGCGTCGGTGACCGGGGCGGTCCGGCCGACCAGGTCCGCCAGGTCGTCCCCGTCGGTGAGCCGGGCCGGGAAGATGTCGCCGGCGAGCAGCCGGGTCAGCTCGGCCACCGGCAGGGGCGCCGTCGAGCCGGCCAGCAGGATGTTGCCGTACCGGCGGCCGCGCAGCACCGGCGCCTCCGCCACCAGGCAGACGTACGGGAACACCGCCCGCACCGTCGCCGCCTGCGCCTTGGCGAAGGCCAGCGGCGGGCCGTCCGCCAGGTTCGCCGCGTAGCAGCCGCCGGGGCGCAGCGCGGCCGCTGCCAGGCGCAGGAACTCCACGGAGGTGAGGTGGGCGGGGGTGCGCGAGCCGTGGAAGACGTCGGCGATCACCAGGTCCTGCGAGCCGGCCGGGGTTTCGGCGAGGGCCTCCCGGGCGTCGCCGACGGTCGCGGTGATGTCCGCACCGGGGCCCTGCCAGGGCAGCTGTTCGGCGACCAGTTCCAGCAGCGGTCCGTCCACCTCCGCCACCCGTTGCCGGGAGCCGGGTCGGGTGGCGGCCAGGTAGCGGGGCAGGGTGAGGGCTCCGCCGCCGAGGTGCAGCGCGTCGAGCGGCTGTCCGGCGGGGGCGAGGGCGTCGGCGAGGTGGCCGAGGCGCCGGGTGTACTCGAACTCCAGGTGGGTCGGGTCGGCGAGGTCGACGTAGGACTGGGGGGTGCCGTCCAGGGTGAGCAGCCAGCCGCCGTCCCGGTCGAGGTCGGGCATGAGCTTGGCGAAGCCCAGGTCGGTCCGCCGCCCGACGGGTACCGGCTCGTCGTCCTCGGTACGCTCGGCGCCCTCGTGCTGCGGGAAGGTCACGCGTGCTCCCCGACGGGCTCGACGTCGAGGTAGGCGGTGAGCCAGCGGTCCAGTTCGGCGAACACCTCGGCGCGGGCCTGCGCACCGGACAGCACCAGGTCGTGCATGCCGCCCTTGATCCGCACGACGGTGACGTGCCGGCCGAGCCGCGGCGCCTGCGCGGCGATGTCGTCGGCGCGCAGCACGGCGTCGGCGTGGTGCAGCGCGCTGTGCCACGTGGTGGTGGAGACGGACCGGGTCGAGGCCATCAGCAGCACCGGCACGTCGATGCCCAGTCCCCGGTGCAGCCGCCGGTGGCCCTGGTGGATCGCCGACAGCCAGCCCGCGTACAGCGGGAAGCTCTCGGGGCGCTTGAGGGTGAGGTCGAAGTCCCACTCGCCCTGGTGGTCCTTGTGCAGGCTGTGGGTGTAGTGCGGGTTGAGCGCGGACGGCAGGACGCGGGTCGGCGCCAGCCGGCCGACGGCCGTCACGGCGGGCCCGCCGAGTGTGCGGACCGCGGGCCCGACCGGCATCGACAGGAACGGACTGTTGAGGAACAGCCCGTCCACCACCCCGCGCCCGGCCCGCCGGCCGGCCCACAGGGCCCCGATCAGCCCGCCGGTGGAGTGCCCGTTCAGCAGCAGCTGCCGGTGCCCGTCCACCTCGCGGATGATCCGGACGGCCTCGTCGATCTCCTCGTCGTACTCGGTGAGGTCGCGGACGAAGTTCGGGGACTGGTGGGGGCGCAGCGAGCGGCCGTACTTGCGCAGGTCGAGGGCGTAGAAGGAGAAGCCGAGCGCGGTGTAGTGGTCCGCGAGGTTGGTCTGGAAGAAGTAGTCGTTGTACCCGTGGATGTACAGCACGGCCCGCTCCGCGCCGGGCACCGGCCGGCGGACGAGCGTCGCGCACACCGCGCCCTCGTCGTCCGGCCGCAGCGTCAGCTCGGCGGCCTCGTAGGGGGCACCCAGGATGTCTTCACGGAACTCCATGAGGGTGACTGTACTGGCTCAGCCGTGCTCGTCCCCGGCATCGCCGACCTGCTGGGATGTGATGATCGCAATGCTTTCGGAGAGCGCTGCGCAGGCGTCGTCGATGGCACGATCGGCCTGCCGGCGGGCCTCCTCGGCTTCCTCGTGCCGGCCGAGGTCCTCGAACACCGCTCGGAGTGCGCTCCAGGTGCTGCCCTCACCGGTGCGGTCGCCGAGTTCCTGACAGACGGCCAGGGACCGCCGGTGGGCCGCCAGGGCTTCGTCCGCCCTCCCGACGCGCCGCAGGGCGATACCGAGGTTGCGCAGGCTCAGGCTCTCCCCCTGAGGGTTCCCCGTCTCCCGCAGCAGGCGGCCGGCCCGCTCGTGGGCTTCCACCGCTTCCCCGGCCCGCCCCGCCCGGACGAGGGTGACGCCGAGATCGCCCAGCACCAGCGCTTCGTTGTACCGGTCACCGGCCTCCTGGCAGATGATCCGCGCCCGCTGATGGACCTCGATCGCCTCGTCGTAACGACCCCGGAGGCTGAGGATCTGGGCGACGCAGCCCCAGGACATCCCTTCGCGGCTCCGGTCACCGAGGTCCCGGAAGACCGTTGCCGTCCGGCGGAACGTCTCGTCGGCCTCGTCCAGCTGTTCCGCGTCGATGAGCAGGATGCCGAGGTTGAACGACAGCCGGGCCTCCCCCCGCCGGTCGTCCCGGCCGTGCACCAGGGTGAGGGCGTGCCGGGTCGCGGCGATGGCCGGCTGCCTCTGGTGCAGGCTCGCCAGGACTTCGGCGAGGTTCGCGTAGGCCGAGGCCTCCCCTTTCCGGTCGTCGACCTCCTGGAAGATCTCGCCGGCGGTCAGCAGGGCCTCCATCGCCTCCTCGAACCGGCGGGCCCGGCCCTGTGCGAAGCCGAGGTTGTGCCACGCCGTCGCCTCCTCGGACCTGATCCCGACGGCGAGGGCGGCGGACAGCGCCGCCGTCGTCACCGCGACGGCGTCGTCGCTCCGGCACCACCGGACCAGGTAGCCGACCAGCGACGAGGACAGCGGCATGGCCACCGAGGGAAGGCCGATCGCCGCCGCCAGACGCACGGTCACGACCAGGTTGGCGCGCTCGCACTCCAGCCACGCCAGGGCCTCGCCCCGGTCGCGGAACCGACCGGGGCCCGGCCTTGCGGGAAGCGCCTCGATCTCCTCGTCGGCGGCCACGGCCGTCTGCGCGTAGTGCACCAGCAGGCGCTGCAGGGCGGCCCCGCCGGCCGCCCGGTGGCGGCCGGCCTGTTCCAGGGCGTAGTCCCGGACCAGGTCGTGGAGGTACCAGCGCCCGCCCGCCGTCTGTTCGACCAGCGCGCTGCCGACGAGCCGGGCGAGCCGGGAGCGGACCTCGCGGACCTTCCCGTCGGCCAGTGCGGCGGCGGCCTCGGTCGAGATGTCGGGGCCGAGGTTGAGGGCCAGAAACCGGAACAGCTCCGCCTGCGGCTCGGTGAGCCTCCGGTAGGAGCGGTCGAGCACGATGCGGATGCCGACCTCTCCGTCGTCCAGGAGGTCGAGCCGGGCGGCGTGATCGGCCAGGTCCGTGGCGAGCTCGTCGGAGCGGAGGTGCGGGTCCAGGACGAGCTGGGCGGCGGCGAGCCGCAGGGCGAGCGGGAGATGGCTGCACAGCTCCGCGATGCGACGGGCGGCTGCCGGGTCGGCCGTGACGCGCTCGTCGTCCGCGCGGGCGGCGCGGACGACGGTGTCGAGGAGGGCGACGGCCGCCTCGGGACCGAGGACGCCGAGGCGGTGGAGGCGGGCGCCGAGGCCGGGGAGGGTCTCGCGGGAGGTGACCAGGAGGCGGTGGCGGGTGGACGGCGGCTGGAGGAGGCGGACCTGGTCGGCGGTGGAAACGTTGTCGGCGATGACCAGGACGCCTCCGCCGTGCTGCTCCAGCCGGGCGCGGTAGAGGGCGGCCCGGGTCTCCGGGTCCGCGGGGATGTGCTCCGCCGGGACGCCGAGGGCGCGCAGCAGGGTGTCGAGGGCCTGCCCGGCCTCGACCGGGGTCTCGTCGTAGCCTCGGAGGTCGACGAGGAAGGCCGTGGAGCAGTGGCCGGCGTCGAGCAACGCGCGGCCGACGGCGATCGCCAGCGTCGTCTTGCCGATGCCGCCGAGGCCGGTGACCGTCACCGTCGACGGGCCGTCCGTGGTCAGCAGGGCCCGGAGCTCGGAGAGGTCCTGCTCCCGCCCGGTGAAGGCGGAGGTGAGCGGCGGGAGGCCGGCGATGGTGGGCGGCCGGGGGGTGACCGTCACGTGCGCGGTGTCCGCCTGGACGACCGGGCCGTGGAAGTTCCCCCCGCGAATGCTGTTGTGCACCCGGTCAGGGTAGCCGCCCGCGCCTCCCGGCCGCTTCTCGTGCGCCTCCTGTGCGCCGGTGGTTCTGTGGAACGCTTCCCGGACAGACCAGGCGAGTTGGGGAGTTTGCATGCAGCACGGGCATACCGATCCGTCGCTCTACCGTTCGGCCTCGGAGGCGATCGCCGCTCCGCCGGAGAAGCTGGCGTACGTGGCCGGGTTCGACCGGTCGGGGCAGCAGCCGGACGCACTGCTGAGCGTCGACACCGATCCGGACTCGGCGAGCTACGGGAAGGTTCTGAACTTCGCCGAACTGCCCACGCTCGGCGACGAGTTGCACCACTTCGGCTGGAACGCCTGCTCCAGCGCCCTCGCCCACGCCTGCCACGAGAACCCCGAGCGGCGCTACCTGCTGCTGCCCGGGCTGCGCTCCTCCCGGCTGCACGTCCTGGACACCCGGCCCGACCCGGTCCGCCCGCGCCTGGTGAAGACCATCGAGGCCGAGGAGCTGGCCGCCAAGGCCGGCTACTCGCGCCCGCACACCCTGCACTGCGGCCCCGACGGCGTCTTCCTCTCCTGCCTCGGCGGCGCCGACGGCGAGGACGGGCCGGGCGGGGTGGCACTGCTCGACCACACCACCTTCGAGGTGCTGCGCCCCTGGGAGACCGAGCGCGGTCCGCAGCACTTCGCCTACGACGTCTGGTGGCACCTGGGCACCAACGTGGGCATCACCAGCGAGTGGGGCACCCCGTCGATGGTCGAGGACGGGGTGGTGCCGGACCTCCTGCTCGGGCGCAAGTACGGCCACGCGCTGCACTTCTGGGAGCTGGACTCCGGGCGCCACCTCCAGCGCGTGGACCTCGGCGACCAGTACCAGATGGTGCTGGAGCTGCGCCCGGCGCACGATCCGCAGGCGGAGTGGGGCTTCGTCGGCGTGGTCACCAACGTCGAGGACCTCTCCTCCTCGGTGTGGCTCTGGTACCGGGACGGGCCGGCGTTCACCGCGCGCAAGGTGATCGAGATCCCCGCCGAGCCGGCCAAGGCCGAGGACCTGCCGCCCGCGCTGCAGCCGTTCGGCGCGGTGCCGCCGCTGGTCACGGACATCAACCTGTCGGTGGACGACCGCTGGCTGTACGTCTCGGCGTGGGGCACCGGGGAGCTGTTCCAGTACGACGTCTCGGACCCGTTCCACCCCCGCCTGGCCGGGTCGGTGCGGCTCGGCGGGATCGCCGCCCGCACCCCGCACCCGGCGGAGCCCGGCCGTCCGCTGAGCGGGGCGCCGCAGATGGTGGAGATCAGCCGGGACGGCCGGCGGCTGTACCTCACCAACTCGCTCTACGGCGCCTGGGACGACCAGTTCTACCCGGAGGGCATCGAGCCCTGGATGGTCAAGCTGGACGCCGACCCGGAGGCCGGCGGGCTGAGCGTCGACGAGCGCTTCTTCCCGCACGGCGCCGACTTCCGGGGCCTGCGCGTCCACCAGACCCACCTGGCGGGCGGCGACGCCTCCTCCGACTCCTACTGCTACCGCTGACCCGCCGACGGAGCGGACGGCCGCCCGGTCGGCGGCCGCCGGTCCGACGGCCGTCCGGCCGGCTTCACCGGAACAGCGCCTGGTCGAACCGCACCTGGGCGGGCGGCAGCCCGGCCGCCGCCAGCCGGGTGCGGACGGAGCCGACCATGCCGATCGGCCCGGTGACGCAGGCCAGGTGCTCGCGCCAGTCGCCGGCCGAGGCGACGGTGTCGGCGAGCTCGCCGACGGTGACCGGGGTGACGGTCAACCACGGCTTGTGCAGGCCGAGTTCGGCCAGCGACTGCCAGTCGTAGAGGTCAGCGCGCTCCCGGGCGCCGACGAACAGGTGGACCCGGCGGCCGGTCGGCCGGCGGGCGGTCTGCTGCTCGATGATCGCCTTCATCGGGGCGAGGCCGGTGCCTCCCGCGACCAGCAGCAGGTCGCGGGCGTCGTCGTCGGGCAGCAGGCTGCCGCGCGGCGGGCCGAGGCGCAACCGGTCGCCGACGGCGATGTGCTCGACCAGGGCGGCGCTGACCCCGCCGGGGCCGGTGCGGCGGACGTGGAACTCCAGCTCGTTGTCGGCGCGCGGGGCGCAGCCCATCGAGTACTGCCGCCAGGTGTGCGGCAGCGCCGGGTGCTCGACGGTGCCGTACTGCCCGGCCCGGTACGGGTACGGCTCGCCGGTGCGCACCCGCAGCACGGCGAGGTCGGGGCGTCGGCGTTCGTGGCCGGTCACCACGGCGTGCCAGTACGGGGGTTCGGTGAGCGCGGAGTCGGCGCCGGCCACCATCGCGCCGACGGCGAAGCGCAGCATCCGCACCCAGGCGCCCTCCAGGTCCTCGGTCCAGCGCTCGCCGGCCCGGTGCCGGACGGCCGCGCACAGGGCCTCCTCGAAGGCCTCGTAGTGCACCGGCCGGACACCCAGCTTCCGGTGGTCGCGGCCGAGTTGGCGGAGTGTCTGCTCCAGTTCGGCCGGGCGGTCGAGGTGGTCGATCAGGTGGTGGAAGATCCGTTCCAGGTGGAGCTGCTGGAACTCCATCGAGGCGGGGAAGAGCGCTCGCAGATACGGGCGACGGCTGAACATCACCGCGTAGAGGTGGTCGATCAGGTCCGCGAGCGGGGAGATCAGGTCGAGGTCGCGCCGGATCAGGTGCTGGTCGGCGGCGCCGTCGTAGCCGCCGTCCTCGCCGTACGCGCCGTACCCGAAGTCGCCGCCGCCCGAGGAGGACGGGGCGAGGAGTTGGCGTCGCAGGCGCATCGCGTGATGGCGGGCGATCAAACGGTCGTACTCGGCGGTGGCGGTGGCGGTGCCAGTGCTCATGCTGCTGTTGTCCATGTCCCGCCCAGTCAACTGCCGGGCCGCCGAGCGCGAGAAGGGCCGATCGCCCCGGAGGAACCCGGGACCATCGACCCCTTGCGTTGGTACGTGTGGACCGGGACGGTTTTCGGCCACCACGGGCCGGACCGCCCGGATGGGCCGGTACGGCCCCGGAAGGGCGGCCCCGGAAGGACAGCCGCCGAAGGACACGCGCGGCAGGACGGCCGCGAAGGAACGGGTGCGACGGGCGGGTGCCCCACGCCCCGGTGCTCTCCCACCACCAGGACCCGGGGCACCGCCGTCGTCAGACCCCTGCCCGGTGCGTCTCCCGGCGCTCCAGCCGCCGCTGCCGGCCCTGGCGCAGCGGCTGTTCGGGCAGCCACCCGAAGGTGAGACAGGCGCCGACCACTCCGAGCAGCATCCCGATCACGAAGCCGCCCAGGTTGGAGGTGAGCCAGCTGGCCAGCGAGGCCAGCACGGCGAGGATGGAGTAGAACAGCCGCTGCGCCGGATTGAACAGGATCAGCAGGCCGCACAGCATCATCACCGCCGGCACCAGGTACCCGGCCAGCCCCTGCATCCCGATGTGCAGGATGACGGGCAGCGGGGCCTTCAGGGTGAACAGGATCTCGGCGCCGCCGAGCGTCACCAGCAGCCCGCCCCAGAACGGTCGCTTGCCCCGCCAGTCGCGCTTGGTCGGGCGCGCGGTCGGCTCGGCGGCGGTGGACGCCGCGGCCTGGGCGGGCGCGGCCGCCGTCCCCTCGGCGGCCACCCCCTCGGCCCGTGCCGCGGTGCCCTCGCCGGTGCCGGCCGGCTCCGGTACGGACTCCGTCATGGTCAGCAGCCCGTGGAGCTGAAGCTCAGCCGCAGGTTGGGCAGCTTGAACCCGACGGCGGTGCTCGCGTAGTTGTGCTGGTTCAGGTGGGTCAGGGTGACGTGGTCGGCCTGCTGGCCGAAGACACCGGCGCCGCCCTTGCCGACCGGGCCGGCCTTGGTGTAGGTGCTGGCGTCGCCGCCGATCTCGATGTTCTTGAACTCCGCGTCGCCGGAGAGCAGGTCGGAGTCGGTGGTGAGGTCGGAGGCGGTGACGGGGGTGCCGCCGTCGCCCGCGTGGATCACCAGGTTGATGCCGCCGAGGTCGACGCTCTGGCACAGGTTGGTGATCTCGGCCTTCTTGATCGCCGACACCGCGACCAGCACCTGACCGCCGGTGGAGCCGGCGTTGGGGCTGTCGGGGATCATCGAGTCAAGCGCGCCGAACTGGGCGAAGCCCTCGCCGTCCAGCTTGTCCGCGGTGATGGTGAACGGCATTCCGGAGATGGAGAACTGGGCGGCGAGCACGCCCTGGGCGGTGAGCGCCATCAGGACGCCCCCGGCGGCGACGGCCGGGACGGCCATCAGGGCGGTGCGCTTCAGCCGGACCCGTCCTCTTCTCGGCCCGCTCGGCGTCTGCGGGGTCTCGGCCGCCGTGGCGGCGTCCTCGGACATGGCCATGTGTGTGCTCCCTGTGGGTGGATGGGTCTGCAGGCACTTGGCACGTTGTCCCGGCGCGGACAGCGTTCCCCGGGCGCGACCGGGCCGTCCGCCCCTCGGCAGCGGGGCGGGTCCGGTCAGCACGCGGTAAGTAACTGGGAAGCTACTGCCCGGTATTGGCCGGGTCAATACGGGTGCACGAAGGGATCTTCACCAATCGGCGACCCGCTTCGGCCAGTCCCGCACCCCCATCCTCTCGGCCGCTTCCGCCGGGCCGAGGAACGGCGACAGACAGAACATGCTCAACACCGGCAGCAGTTCCATCAGTTGCTCGGTCCGGCCGGAGTCGATCCACCGGTAGATCGCGCTGTAGACGCCGCCCACCACCGAGTCCACCATCTCCTTCGAATCGACCCCGCCCGGCAGTTGGGGCACATCCTCGAAGAACGCCCGGAACCTGGTCAGCAGTTGGGCCCGCTCACGTCGGCCGGCCGGGCCGACCGCTTCGACCTCGATCACCGCCATCGTGGCGAACGCCGGTGTTCCGGCGAGAAGTTGGAGCATCGCGCCGAGCGCCTTCCGGATGCCCCGGCACCAGTCGGATTCGGCCGTGAAGGCCGCCGCCATCCGCCGGATCACCACACCGGTGCCGTGCCGGTGCGCGGCCAGGAAGGCGTCCTCCTTGCCGCTGAACAGCTCGTAGAAGACCGGCCTGGTCACGCCCGCCGCGCGGCAGATGTCGCTGATCGTCGCGTGCTGGTAGCCGCGCTCGGCGACGGTCCGCACCAGGCCGTCCAGCAGCCGCTCGCGCTGGGTCGCGGCGACCACGCCGGCGGGCAGCCGGCGCGGCCCGGGCTTGATCGAGCGGGCCGGATCGCGGCCGGTCCGGGCGCCCGGCAGCAGGACCACGTCGGCTCCACGGAGGTTCTTCCGATCCATCACCAACTCCTGTGTCCTGTATTGACATTGACGGAACACCGGGTTTACAACACTGACAGGTTTCCAACCGGTGGGCCAGCAGGCCCCCACCGGCCGGACCTCCGGGGGCTCCGGGGAGCCCGGACGAACGCCCGGGCCACGGGACCACGGCGGAGACGGGGCGCGACGGCGGCAGCCGTCTACGTGCCCCACGGCACCGCACGTCCCCGACCGAACGGCGCGGTGCCGTTGGTGTTCCACGCCGCCGTCCGTACGCACGACCGTGCCACCGCAACGCCGCACCACCACCGCAGGACCGTGCCACCGCAATGCCGTACCACCGCACCGCCGTACGCCCACCCTTGCGTACGTCCGCACCGCCGTACCGAGCGGGCGGGCCCGTGGCGCCGGGCCCGCCCGCACGCCGGCCGGTGCCGAAGCCCGCGGGACGTTGCCCCGGCACCGGGCCACCGGCGCCGAACCACCGGTACGAAGCACTCCGGTACGCCATGCACCTCCCCCGTCGTGCACACCACCACACCCGCACGCGGGGATTCCCCCACCCGTCCGTCGGACGGAGAGAGGCACCCTCATGCGCATCAGCCGCACCCTCGCCACCGCCGCCCTCGCCGCACTCGCCCTCACCGGCGCGGCCGTCGCCCCGGCCCAGGCCGCCGGCGCGGTCCTGACCACCGGCAGCCCGACCGGCCCGGCCGTCGCCGTCGGCGACGTACTGACCGCCAACCTGGTCTCCGGCACCTCCGCGACCTTCTACAACAGCGCCACCGGGACGACCGGCGTCAAGTGTGCCGCCTCCTCCTTCTCGGCGACGGTGACCTCCAACCCGGCCGCGCCGGGCAGCGCCACCGAGCAGCTCAACACCCAGACCTTCGGCTCCTGCACCTCCAACGTCATCGGTGTCACCGGCGTCAAGAGCGTCACGGTCACCAGCCTGCCGTTCACCAACACCGTCAGCGACGGCCCCGGCAACCCGGTCAAGCTCACCCCCGGCGCGGCCGGCGTGATGGGCACCACCGTGGTGCTCAACACCATCCTGGGCAGCATCAGCTGCAACTACCAGAACACCACCGGGATCAACGGCACCACCTCCAACACCGGCAACACCATCGGCTTCACCGGCCAGCCGTTCGCCCTGGCCTCCGGGCCGAGCCTGTGCTTCGCGACCGGCTACTTCAGCGCCACCTACGGCCCGGTCCTCGACACCTCGGTCGCCGGCAGCCCGGCCCTCTTCGTCAACTGACGCCAGGGCCCTCCCGGCCCATCCCGACGGCGGCGGCGTACGGCACCCTCACCGGGCCGTGCGCCGCCGCGCCGACCGCTCCCCCGGCACGCCCCCCCCGGCCCCGGACGCCCACCCCCGAGACAGCGAAGTGACCGGCCGGTAGGGTGGCGCCGCACGGAGACGGCGAACCGGAACGGGGCGAGCGGATGAGCGACAACGGCACGGGTTTCTTCACCTCGGTGGCGGACGCCGCCGAACAGCTGGCCGCCACCGGCTACCTGGCCTCCACCGCCGTGGCCACCACCGTCTTCCTCGCCGACCGGCTCGGCAAGCCGCTGCTGGTCGAGGGCCCGGCCGGGGTCGGCAAGACCGAACTCGCCAAGGCGGTGGCCGCGATCGGCCACGCCCGACTGGTCCGCCTCCAGTGCTACGAGGGCATCGACGAGGCCCGCGCGCTCTACGAGTGGAACCACGCCAAGCAGCTGCTGCGGATCACCGCCGGCCGCGACGAGGGCTGGCAGGAGGCCCGCACCGACATCTTCGGCGAGGAGTTCCTGCTCACCCGCCCGCTGCTCACCGCGATCCGCGGCGAGGAGCCGACGGTGCTGCTGATCGACGAGATGGACAAGGCCGACGTCGAGGTGGAGGCGCTGCTGCTGGAGGTGCTCAGCGACTTCCAGGTCACCGTCCCCGAGCTCGGCACCATCACCGCCACCCGCCGCCCCTTCGTCCTGCTCACCTCGAACGCCACCCGCGAGCTCTCCGAGGCCCTGCGCCGCCGCTGCCTCTTCCTCCACCTCGACTACCCCGAGGCCGAATTGGAGCGCCGGATCGTCCGCCTCAAGGTGCCCGGCCTGGACGGGACGCTGGCCGAGTCGCTGGTCCGGGTCGTCGGCGCGCTGCGCGCGATGGAGCTGCGCAAGGCGCCGTCCGTCGCCGAGACCATCGACTGGGCCCGCACCCTGCTCGCCCTCGGCGCCGACACCCTCGACGGGACGGTCGTCCGGGAGACCCTCGGGGTGATCCTCAAGCACCAGGACGACGTCCGCAAGGCCACCCAGAAGCTCACCCTCGCGTGACGACGCCCCCGCGGGCCGACACCGCCGCCCGCCTCACCGGCCTGGTCCGCGCCCTGCGCGGGCACGGCCTGCGGATCGGCCCGGCCGAGACGGTGGACGCCGCCGCCGTGCTGGAGGTCCTCGGTTTCGCCGACCGCGAGCAGATGCGGGCCGGTGTGGCCGCCGCCCTGCTGCGCTCGGAGGGCCAGCGGGGCGTCTTCGACGCCACCTTCGACCTGTTCTTCCCCCTCGGTGTCGGCACCCCGGAGGCCGTCCGGGCCGACCCTCCGCCCGTCCCCGACGACCCCGAGCCGCCGCGCTTCGGCCGCCCCGACCCGCTGCGCGAGCAGCTGCGCGAACGCCTGGCCGCCGCGCTGGCCGACGACGACCGCGCCGCCCAGGCCCGGCTGGCCGGCGAGGTGGTGGAGGCCTTCGGCCGGTACGGCGCCGGCGGCACGCCGGGCTCGGACGGCTGGTCCGCCCAGCAGGCGCTCGGCCGGCTCGCCCCCGAGACGCTGCTCGCCCGCGTCCTGGCCGCCCTGCGCGAGCGGCGGAGCGCCCCGGACCTCTCCGACCTGGTGCTCGCCGACGAGATCCGCCGCCGCATCCAGGACTTCCGCGCCCTGGCCGCGGGCGAGGCCCGCCGCCGGGTCGCCGAGCTGCGCGGCCCCGAGCGGATCGCCGAACGCGCCGTCGCCCCCACCGCCGACCTGGTCGACTTCCTCTACGCGGGACGCGACCAGCTCGCCGAACTGCGCCGCACCGTCCACCCCTTGGCCCGCAAGCTGGCCACCCGGCTGGCCGCCCGGCGCCGCCGCGCCGCCCGCGGCGAGATCGACCTGCGCCGCACCCTGCGCCGCTCGCTGAGCACCGGCGGGGTACCGCTGCGCCCCGCGTACCGGCTGCGCCGCCCGGCCCGCCCGGAGCTGGTGCTGCTGTGCGACGTCTCCGGCTCGGTGGCGGGCTTCGCCGACTTCACCATGCTGCTGGTGCAGGCGATGAGCGAACAGTTCAGCAAGGTCCGGGTGTTCGCGTTCGTCAACCGCACCGCCGAGGTGACCGGTCTGCTGCGCGGCGGCGACGACCCGGCCCGCCTGGCCGCGCGGATCCTCGCCGAGGCCAAAGTGACGGGCTACCACGGCAACAGCGACTACGGCGCCGCGCTCGGCGAGTTCGCCGAGCGGCACCTGGACGCCGTCGGCCCGCGCACCTGCGTGCTGGTCCTCGGCGACGCCAGGAACAACCGGCGCGACCCCGACCCGGACGCGCTGCGCCGGATCGCCGGCCGGGCCCGCCGGGTGTTCTGGCTCAACCCCGAGCAGCCCTCGCTCTGGCCGACCGGCGACTCCGCCGCCCTCGTGTACGCGGGCGTGGTGGAGATGCACTCCTGCCGCAACGCCCGCCGCCTCGGCGAGCTGATCGCCCGCCTGCTGCCGGTCTGACGCCGGTCCGACGGTGCGGGGGCGCCGGGTCTACTTGTCCAGGTGCGCCAGGAAGTCCAGCAGCGCCGCGTTGACCTCGGCCGGGCGCTCCTGCTGCGTCCAGTGCCCGGTCTCCGGCAGCCGGACGTGCCCGTGCAGCCTGGGCACCCGGCTCAGCAGGTGGTCCAGCACCGCGCGCGGGACCATCGCGTTGACGAGGTCCTGCTCCCCCACCACGAAGAGTGCGGGCACGTCGACCGTCACCCCGGTGAAGGCGGCCAGCAGTTCGGCGTTGCGGTCGAGGTTGCGGTACCAGTTGAGTCCGCCGGTGAAGGCCTTCTCGCCGTGCGGGGCGTAGTCGGCCTCGAAGGCGTCGAGGTCCGCCTCGGTGAGCCAGTCCGGCAGGTGTTCCGGCTCCGGGAGGCTATCCAGCAGTCCCTGGCCCTCGGGGACGATCCACACGCGCGGCGTGCCGTCCGGCGACTTCGCGGACAGGATGCGGCGCAGGCTGGTCCGGACGTCCGCGGCCAGTTCGGTGTCCGCCCGGCCGGGCTCCTGGAAGTAGACCTGGTAGTAGCCCTCGCCGAAGGCCGCCCGGGCGGCCTCCAGCGGCGGCGGCCCGCCCACCGGCAGCGGCGGCACGCTCAGCCCGGCCACCGCGCGCACCAGGTCCGGCCGCAGCGCCGCGGTGGCCCAGGCCACCGGCGCGCCCCAGTCGTGCCCGACCACGACCGCCCGTTCCTCGCCGAGCGCGCCGATCAGCGCCGTCACGTCGCCGACCAGGTGCAGCAGGGTGTACTGGTCCACCCGCTCGGGCCGGTCGCTGCGGGCGAATCCGCGCTGGTCCGGCGCGACGACCCGGTAGCCGGCCTCGGCGAGCGGCGCGAACTGGTGGCGCCAGGAGTACCAGCTCTCCGGAAAGCCGTGCAGCAGCAGGACCAGCGGACCTTCGCCCTGTTCCGCGTAGTGCAGCCGGACGCCGTTCACCTCGATCTCGCCGTGCTTGATCGCGTCGTTCAACTCGCCACTCCCCATCCGGTGAAGACATGCCGTCACTTCCGACCCTGCCCAGCCGACCGTCCCCGGAACCCCGCCGGCTCCGGGCGGTGGAAGCGGCCGAGGCCGCCCCGGAACCCCGGGACGGCCTCGGCCTTGAAGAGGCTGACGTGACGTCAGTTCACGGTGTAGCTGTACGGGATCGCCGCGAGCACCGAACCGGTGGTGTTCAGGACGTTGTTGGCGGTGGCCACGCCGGTCGGGCCGGACACCAGGTACAGCACGCCCTTGACGGTGCTGCCCTTCGGGCCGGTCGGGGTCAGCGTCACCTGGAGCGAGCCGGTGGCGCCGGGGGCGACGGTCACCGGGGTGGCGGCCGCGGCCGAGGCGTTCACCGAGGCGGCGTACGGGTCACCGGTGCTGGAGGTCAGCGCCGGGTCGAAGGCCTGGGTGTGCGCGGTGGCCGTGATGGTGGAGGTGCCGGCGGGCGCGGAGCCGCTGCCGAACGGGCCGATCTGCTGGACGAAGGTGCCCCAGGTGCCGGGGACGACCGGCTGCTCGGCGGTGCCGTTGTCGGTGACCACCGAGACGGTCGAGCCGTCCTGGGCCTTCTTCAGGTCGCCGAACAGGTCCGGTGAGCCGGTGGTGGCGCTCAGCTCGATCTGCGCCGGCGTCGAGGACGCCGCCACGGCCTTGAGCCGGTCGGTGCCCGGGGGCACCAGGAAGGACGGCACCGCGGAGCTCAGGCTCAGCGGCAGGCTGACGGTCGCCGAGGCGCCCTGCGGCACCAGCGCCAGGTCGACCCGGCGGTCCAGCCGGCCGTCGGCCGCGATCCGCTGGGTCGCGACGGTGTTGTTGGTGTAGTTCACCTGGACGGTGACCGGCTTGCCGGCCGCCAGCTTGGTGCGGGCGTCGTTCGGCAGACCGGCCGCGGTGGCCTGGTTCTGGTTGAACGCGACGGTGCCGGTGAAGTCCTGGGCGAGCTCCTGGCCGCTGACCGGGCCGAGCACGTTCAGGACGAACCGCCAGCGGCCGGCGGCCGGGTTGACGGCCGTGGCCGAGACGCCGTTGCCGGTGCCGGCCAGGTTGCCCTGGGCGTCGAACTGCCCGTTGCCCTCGATGTCGACCGGGGTGCCGTTCGGGCTGATCAGCGCGCCCTGCATGAGCAGCTTCGGGTCCTTGCCGACGGTCACGCCGACCCGCAGGTCCTTCTGGCCCTTCGGGACGTCGAAGGCGTACGCGAAGCTCTGGGTCGGCGAGGCGCTGCGGCCGTTTCCACCGGTGATGGTGCCGGTGAAGGCGCCCTTGCCCTGGTTGACCGGGACGAGGCTGCGCAGCACGACCGGGACGCTGGTGGTGTTGCCGTTGGAGCTGGAGACCAGGACGGCCTCGCTGGAGTCACCGCTGGTGGCCGGGGTGGTGAGCTGGACCTTGAGGGTCTTGGTCTGGCCCGGCTTCAGGTCGGTGGTGTTCGGGCTCACGGTGCCGGCCGGCACCGCGCGCTGGGTGGCGGTGCCCAGCTGGACGGCGCCGCTGTAGCCGGCCTTGCCGGCCGGGGTGTAGAGGATCGCGGTCCACTCGCCGGCCACCGGGTGCGGAACGTCCACCAGGCCGAAGTTCGCCGGGGTGGCGCCGCCCTGCGGACGGGTGTTGGTCTCGAAGCGGCCCGAGGGGTCGAGCAGCGTCATGCGGACCACCGGTCCGTTGGTGACCGGGTTGGGCGCGCCCTGCCAGGCGATCGAGGCCGCGAGGCGGTCGGCGCCGGCCGGGACGGTGAACTTGACCTGCTTCTGCACCCAGTCCGCGCCGTTGGTCGCGTACTTGAAGGTGTCCTTCGAGGACGGGTCCAGCTGGACGGTCTGCTGGTTGCCCGACTGCGGGGCGAAGCTGCGGGTCGCGGCGCTCACCGTCTGGGTGGTGTCACTGGTGTTGGTGACGGACACGTCGGCGGTGTGGGTCGAGCCCGGGGCGCCGGCGATGTCGACCTGGCCGGTGTTGACCACGACGGTCTTCGCGCCGTCGGTGCCGTCCCCGTCGTCGTAGCCGCGGGCGGCCTCGACGGCGGCGCGGACGTTCAGCAGGCCGGCGCCCTGCTCCTCGGCCGGCACGCCGAGGTCGGTGGCGGTGCCGGTGAGGAACTTCTTCACCAGCGCCGGGGCGGGCGAGTCGCCGCCGTGGGTGTCGCGGTAGGCCTGGATGACCAGGGCCGCGGCGCCGGTGACGAACGGGGCCGACTGGCTGGTGCCGCCGAACGGCTGGATCGGCGAGGGCTGGCCGTTGTAGCCCGTGCAGTCGGTGTACTTGCTGGTGTCGGGCGTGCACAGCGCCCAGTCCGACTCGCCCGGGGCGACCAGGTCGACGGTCCGGCCGGCCTGGGTGAAGCCGCCCGAGGAGAGCGCGGAGATCCGGCTGTTGCTCCAGGTCCTGTTGGAGAACTGGGAGGCCGCGTAACCGGTCTGCTGGTAGTTCTGGTTGTCGGTGGAGGCGCCGACCGCGATCACGGACGGGTCGGTGGCCGGGGTGCCGACCGTGCCGCTGATGCCGGCGTCACCGCTGGAGACGGCGACGGTGACACCGGCCTTGACGGCCTGCTCGTTGAAGAGCGAGATGGTGTCGTGCGCGCCGCTGTCCGGGGTGACGTTGCCGCCGAAGGACTCGTTCAGCACGTCGACGTGGGCGACCCGCACCGCGTAGTCGATCGACTGCAGGATCGAGGAGTTGGACATCATCTCGCCGCCGGCCTTCAGCGCGACCAGGTCGGCGTCCGGGGCGAGGCCGCGGATGCGGATGTTGCAGCCGGCCGGGAGCGGGTGCGAGGAGTTCACGAACTTGGAGACGTCGTAGACCTGGCGGCCCTGGGCGATGACCGCCGAGGCGTCGCCGAAGGCCTCGGCCGCACCGGTCGGCGCGTCCCAGCCGTCGCCTGCGAAGTCCTGGTAGTCGACCACGGCGTGCGAGCCGTCGGCCCGGATGAAGTCCGGGTTGTTGGGGTCGAGGCCGTCGGCGATGTAGGCGACCTTGACGCCCTTGCCGGTGGCCAGGTCCTCCACGCCGGGCTTGCCGTTGCCGGTGACGGCCCGGGTCGAGTAGAGGCCCTCGGGCTCCAGCAGCGGCTTGCTCGGGTCGGAGGGGCAGACCGTGTTGGTCGCGTTCTCCTCCGCCCCCTGGCCGTTACTGCCCGAAACGGCCTGCGGAGCGGCATCGGCCTTGGGCGCCTTGGCGCCGGCGGCGGCCGCGTCCTTGGCCGCCTTCGCCTTTCCGGCGGCCGCCGGGGCGACCTGGACCTGGGCGTCGGCCACCACGGTGGAGACGGCCGGGTCCGCCTGGAGCTGGGCGCGCAGAGCGGGGCTGACCGTGGCCGAGAAGGCGTTGCCGACCACGAAGCTCTTGATGTCGGTGCCGCCGGCCGCCTTGACCTTCTTCAGCAGCGGCGCCTGCGCGTCGGCGGTCTTCTGCTGCCGGGCGCCGAGGTGGCCGTGGTCGGCCGGGGCGTCCGCGATCTGGTCCTTCAGAATCACGATCACCGGCACCGGGGCCCCGTCCGCGGACGCCGCCTGGGCGTTCTGCGGGTCGGGGGCCGGGGCCGCGCTCGCCATGGTCCCGAGGCTCAGGACCATCGACGCGGCGGTGACCGTGACGGCCGCCGCCAGCTGGGTTTTCCGCCAGCCGATCATATAAATCCTCTCGTCAGATGGATAGCTGACGCATTCCAACGCACCTGAGAGGATCACGACAAGGGGGTAAATCCCCATCAGAAAGTAAAGTTGACCATCAATCAGTAAAATTCGCGGAGGAAATCGGGCCGAATCATCATCTTTCAGCCGATCGGCCCTTACCGGCCCCGGAGCGACTCCATCACGAGACGGGCGGTGGCGAGTCCCTTCCCGCGCCACCGCCCGGCGAAACGACCTGCCCGGCGAACCGGCGCGTCCGGCTCCTGCCGAGACCGCCGCCCACCCGCCGTCCGGCCCGTCCGGCCCACCCGCCGTCCGACCCGTCCGGCCCGTCCCGGTCAGTACCCGGCCAGCCGCTCCTGAGCGTCCGCCAGGTCCTCGGCGGTCGGCGCGTCGTCCTGGGTCAGCCGGTGGCGCCAGTAGCCGGTGAAGTCGACGGACGCCTTCGGCACCCCGCGCTCCTCGACCAGGTGGCGGCGCAGCGCCCGGACCGCCCCCGCCTCGCCGGCCAGCCAGGCGAACGGCCGGCCCGGCGGCAGCTCGGCGGACCGGACGGCCCCGGTCAGCACGGCGCCCGGGGCGGCGCCGTCCCGGTGCAGCCAGTGCACGACGAGGCCCTCCGGCCCCTCCAGCGGCTGCCGCTCGGCCTCGTCCGCGACCTCGACGTACGCCACCGCCGGCACCCCGGCGGGCAGCGCTCCGACCAGCGTCGCGAGCGCCGGCAGCGCGGTCTCGTCACCGGCCAGCAGCACCCAGTCGGCCGCCGCTGCGGCCTCGGCGAACGGGACCGCCGGGGCGTACAGCGCGGAGGGGCCGACCATCCCGAGCCGGTCCCCCGGCGCGGCCCGCAGCGCCCAGGCGGCGGCCGGCCCGGTGTCGCCGTGCAGCACGAAGTCGATCTCGACCAGCCGGGTGCCGGGGCGCCGGCCGCGCAGGGTGAAACCGCGCAGCAGCGGGCGCCGCTCCTCGGGGATCGCCAGGTAGGCCCGGTACCAGCCCGTCGGGTCGTCCTGCCGGGCGGGCAGTACCGGCTCGCGCTGGCCGGGGCGGGGGAAGCAGAGCTTGAGCTGCTGGTCGGGGGCGGTACCGACGGCGTCGGGCAGTTCCTCGGCGGCGAAGGTGATCCGGGCGGTGCGCGGCGTGATCCGGCGGACCTCGACGACCTCGACGAAGGTGACGGGCAATGTCATCGCGAAACCCCTTCGATTGGTAACCTTACGGCATAAAGAGTTGCCGCAGGGGCGATACTTTACGCCATAAGGAGATGTCGGATGACCGTCTACGCCGGACAGGGCGACGCCCATCGCTCGCTCGCCCTGCTCTGGGGTGCGCCCGCGGAACCGCGCACCGGGCGCAGCGGCCCCAAGCCGGGCCTGAGCGTGGACGCGATCGTGTCGGCCGGAATCGCGGTGGCCGACGCCGGGGGCATGGCCGCACTGTCGATGCGCGCCGTGGGCGAACGGCTCGGCCGCACCGCGATGGCGCTCTACACCTACGTGCCCGGCAAGGCCGAACTGCTCGACCTGATGCACGACCGGGTGCTCGCCGAGCTCCCGGTCGAACGCCCGGCCGAACGCCCAGCCGAATACCCCTCCGAACTCCCCGGTGAGCGCCCCGCCGAATACCCGTCCGGACTCCCCGACGGACTCCCGGACGACCCCTTTCCCGCCGAGGACTGGAGGGGGGCCGTCACCGCCTGGGCCGAGAACCTGTACGCCTGCTACCTGCGCCACCCCTGGGTGCTCCAGGTCTCGCAGGCCCGCCCGGTGCTCGGCCCCGCCGAACTCGCCGCGATGGAGGCGCTGTTGCGCGCGCTGCGACCGGCCGCGCCGGCTCCCCGACGGCTGCGCGGGGCGGTCGCCGCACTCTGGCAGTTCGTCCGCGGCCTGGCCGCCACCACCGCCGACGCGCGCGGCGCGGCCGCCGCGACCGGCGTCACCGACGAGGACTGGTGGGCCGGCCGCTCCGCCCGACTGGTCGAACTCGCCCCGGACTTCGCGGAACGCTTCCCCCTGCTCGTCGCCCTGCAGAGCGGAGGCGGCGCCCCGGAGGACGGCCACCTGGAGGCCTTCCGCAGCGGGCTCACCGTGCTGCTCGACGGCATCGCGGCGGAGGGCCTCCCGACGGATCCGCGGTGACGCGGTCCGGGGAGCCGAGGACCGGGCCGTTACGGGCGGTGCGGTCCCTGGGCTCGGGTACCGCCGCCCGGGGCATCGCCGCTCCGAGCCGGCCCAAATAACTTCTTTCCGCAGGCAGGCAACCCGCCCCGTCACCCATCGCGTTCAGCAGCCGTGAGAATGAGACCACCACCGCGGCCGACCAGGCCGCCGCAGCGAACGGGAACGGCACGAGCACCATGGCGGGGACAGCACGATGAGGGACGCGACACAGGACCGGCTGCAGACCGCACTGGCCAAGGTCTGGCCCAAGTGGGAGCGGATCGCCCCCGACCGTCCCGAGGCGTACCTGCGCAAGGTCCTGGTCAACTGCCACGTCTCCTGGTGGCGCCGCCGCTGGACCGGGGAACTGCCGCACGGCGAACTGCCGGACCGGCCGCGCTAACCGTGCCGGGCGGCGGGGAGCGCCAGCAGGACACCGAGCACCACCAGGGTGGCGTACCCGGCGATCTCGTGGCCCGCCGGCACCAGGACCCGGACGAAGCCGAACAGCCGGAAGCCCTCGATCCAGGTGGACAACAGGCCCGAGGCGCCGCCGACGATCAACACCGAACCGAGGCAGCCGAGCAGGGTCTTCATGCCCCCGAGCCTAGGAAGGCGGCCGGTCGCCGGACGTCCGACTTTCGGTGCGGACCCGCGCCACCAAAGTCGTCCCTTCCGCACGGGTCCGCACGGCTCCGGGCGGCCCCTCGGGCTCCGCACGCGTCCGCAGAACTCCGGACGGAGCAGCAGGCCCGGCGGCCCGGCGGCGGCCCGGGTACGTTCGCCGTGTGCAGCCCAAGCGTGAGCAGCAGAAGTCCCCGTACGTCACCAGGGCCGCGGCCGGCACCGCCGCCTGTGCCGCCCTGGTGCTCTCCGTCGTCGCCCCGGCGGCCCTCGCCCAGGACTCCGTCCCCGCCGTCGGCGGGGAACGGCTCGGCCGCCCGGCCGTCCAGGTCGAGCCGCTCGCCGGGGCGCCGGCCCTGCCGTCCGAACTGACCGGCCGCTCCTGGCTGGTCGCCGACGCGGCCACCGGCGAGGTGCTCGCCGCCCGTGACGCCCACCTGCCGTTGCCCCCGGCCAGCACCCTCAAGATGCTGTTCGCGGACACCGTGCTGCCCAAGTTCGACCGGGGCCTGGAGCACAAGGTCACCACGGCCGAACTCGCCGACCTCGGCGCCGGCAGCAGCCTGGTCGGCGTCAAGGAGAACCTGGCCTACCGGGTCGAGGACCTCTGGCGGGGCGTCTTCCTCAGTTCCGGCAACGACGCCGTCCACGTCCTCTCCCACATGAACGGCGGCATCCAGCGGACCGTCACCGAGATGCAGGAGCGCGCCCGGGCCCTCCAGGCCCGGGACACCCATGTGGTCTCCCCCGACGGCTACGACATGGACGGCCAGGTCTCCTCCGCCTACGACCTCACGCTCTTCGCCCGGGCCGGGCTGCGCAACACCGACTTCCGCTCCTACTGCTCCACCCGCACCGCGAGCTTCCCCGGCGGGCTGGACAAGACCACCGGCCGGCGCACCAGCTTCGACATCGCCAACACCGACCGGCTGCTCGGCAAGTACCCCGGCCTGATCGGCGTCAAGAACGGCTACACCACCAACGCGGGCGCCACCTTCACCGGCGCCGCCGAACGCGACGGCCGCACCCTGCTGGTGACGGTGATGCACCCCGAGGCGCAGGGCAAGGTGTACGACGAGGCCGCCAGCCTGCTCGACTGGGGCTTCGCGGCCGCCGGGAAGGTCCAGCCGGTCGGCAAACTGGTCGACGAGCCCGCCGGCCCCTCGCCCTCCCCGTCCGCCGGGGCCGAGGCCGAGGCCGTCGACCAGCTCCCGCCCTGGTCCCGCCCGCCGGTGGCCGGCAGCTCCGACTCCGGCTTCGCCGCCGCCGTCTGGACCGCCGCGGCCCTCGGCACCGCGCTCGCCGCCTGGGCCACCGCCCGCACCGCCGCCCGCCGCCAAGCCGCGCCCGCCCCGGCCGTCCCCCTCCCCGCGTACGGCGGGGGCGGCGCGACCTCCGTCGGGGGCGCCACCGGCGTCGGTGGCCGCGGCCGGCGCCGCGTGGTCCGCCAAGCCCGCACGCTGGTCCGCAGCGCCCGGTCCCGCGCCCGAACCCACCGCGCCGGATCCGACTGACCGGCGAGGAGGGTACCCGGCCGGGTTCCGGTGCACCGCCCTCTAGACTTCCGGCCATGACCACGCCCGACCCCTCCGCCGCGGACCGGCTCTCCCGGATCGTCCGGCTCTCCTCCGGGAGCTACCTGCTCGTCACCACCTACAAGAAGGACGGCAGCACCGTGCCGACCCCGGTGTGGGTGGTGCGTGACGGGCAGGCGCTCGGCGTCTGGACCGTCGCGGACTCCTGGAAGGTCAAGCGGATCCGCAACCGCGCGGACGTGCTGGTCGGCCCCTGCGACGTCAAGGGCAACCCGACCGGCGACCAGTACCCCGCCACCGCCGAGATCCTCGGCCCCGAGCGCACCGCCGCGTACCGCACGCTGCTGCGCCAGAAGTACGGCCTGCTCGGCGTGCTCACCCTGCTCGGCAGCCGGCTGCGGCGCGGCGAGCGCGGCACCGTCGGCATCCGGATCACGCTCGCGGACTGAGCTACGGGTGCGGGCCCGCCAGCACGCTGGGCAGCCCGACGAACTCCGACTCCGGCCCGAACCGCTCCTCCAGCCCGTCCGCCAGGGCGTTCAGCGCGGCCGCGGCCCGGCGCGTGCCCGCGGCGGGGCGCGGGGCGACGACGTGGCAGGCTGGCGGCCATGGACGAGAACGCGGCCGGGCCGCTCCCCCTGCTGGTCGTCGACGGCGCGAACGTGGTCGGCTCCGTGCCGGACGGCTGGTGGCGGGACCGGCGGGGCGCCGCCGAGCGGCTGCGGGACGGGCTGGTCGCGGTGGCCGCCCGGGGCGTGCCGGAGCTGCCCGGCCCGCTGGAGGTGGTCCTGGTGGTGGAGGGCGCGGCCCGGGGCGTCGACGGGGTGGCCGGGGTGCGGGTGGTCGGGGCGAGCGGCAGCGGGGACGACCGGATCGTGGAGCTGGTCCGCGCGGCCCGTACCGAGGCCCCGGAGCGGACCTGCCTGGTGGTCACCGCCGACCGTGAACTGCGCTCCCGGGTCGGCGCGTTGGGCGCCGGGGCGACCGGGCCGCGCAGTGTGCGGAGCTGACTGCTCCCAGGGGTGGCCGCCGTCCTGGCCGCTCTCCAGCAGCGGGATCAGTTCGAAGGACGCGTCGCCGAGGCCGCCGAGGGTGTAGCGGCGCGTGCCGGGACGTCCTCGGGGACGGGCGCATCGGAGGCGCCGTCCCGGACGCCACCCGGTCGGGCCGCAACTCGTCATCCGATTGTTCGCGCCACTGTTTCGGACCGTACGGGAACCGTTCCGCGGTCGTGTCCGACTGCTGGGGGGTGAGTGCGAAGTCGCCGGGTGTCCGGCCGTTGAGTGTGCTGGCGGGGTTCCTCCTGCTGCTGGTGGTGGTGTTCGTGGTGGCCTACGGAGTGGGCCGGCAGGTGGGGCCGGTGGCGCCCGGGCTGCGGCCGAGCGGCGGGGGCGGGGCGTCCCCCGGAATGGGTGGGCACGACATGGGCGGGATGCGGTGAGCGCCGTCGCCGAGCCCGTGGTCGCCACCGATCTGGCAGTCGGCGGGATGACCTGCGCCGCCTGCGTGGGCCGGGTGGAGAAGCGGCTGGCCCGGATCGACGGGGTGACGGCCGGGGTGAACCTGGCGACCGGGCGGGCCCGGGTGCTGCACCCGGCCGGGATCCCGGTCGCGGAACTGGTGGCGGCGGTCGAGCGGGCGGGCTGCACCGCCGAGCCGCTGCCCGCGGGGGTTCCGGTCGGAATGGCGGCCGAGGAGCCGGACGAGCGGTGGCGGCTGCTGGTCACCGCCCTGCTGGCCGTCCCGGTGCTGGTGCTGTCGATGGTGCCGTCGGCGCAGTTCACCGCCTGGCAGTGGGTCTGCTTCGCGCTCGCCGTCCCGGTGGTGACCTGGGGGTCGGCCGGTTTCCACAGCCGGGCCCTGCGGGGGC
Organism: Kitasatospora sp. NPDC054795; assembly: GCF_053611565.1. NCBI lineage: Bacteria > Bacillati > Actinomycetota > Actinomycetes > Kitasatosporales > Streptomycetaceae > Kitasatospora > Kitasatospora sp. NPDC054795. Next base: position 20,346 of record NZ_JBSHAP010000047.1, on the reverse strand, counting down.
TGCGGCACGCGGCGGCGACCATGGACACCCTGGTCAGTCTGGGTGTGGTGGCCTCCTTCGGCTGGTCTGCGTACGCGCTGTTCCTCGGCGGGGCCGGCGATCCGGACATGCGGATGCCGTTCTCGCTGACCGCCGACGGCGGCGGCACCGCGCACGTGTACCTGGAGGCGGCGGTCGGCGTACCGCTGTTCGTGCTGGCCGGGCGGCTGCTGGAGGGCCGGGTGCGCCGGCGCAGCGGGTCCGCGCTGCGGGCGCTGGCCGAGCTGGGCGCCAAGCAGGTGTGCCTGCGCGGGGCGGACGGCGAGGAGCGCCTGGTGCCGATCGAACTGCTCCTGCCCGGGCAGGAGTTCGTGGTGCGGCCGGGCGAGCGGGTGGCCACCGACGGGGTGGTGGTCGAAGGGGGTTCGGCGCTCGATCTGAGCCTGCTGACCGGGGAGAGCGTGCCGGTCGAGGTCGGCCCGGGCGCCGTGGTGGCGGGTGCGACGGTCAACGTGGGCGGCGCCCTGGTGGTCCGGGCCACGGCCGTCGGCGCGGACACCCAACTGGCCCGGATCACCGCGCTGGTGGCGCAGGCCCAGGCCGGCAAGGCGCGGGCGCAGCGGCTGGCGGACGCGGTGGCCGGGGTGTTCGTGCCCTGCGTGCTGGCGATCGCGGCGAGCGTGCTGGGCTTCTGGCTGGGCGCGGGCGCGGCCCCGCAGGCGGCGGTGACGGCGGCGGTCGCGGTGCTGGTGGTGGCCTGCCCGTGCGCGCTCGGGCTGGCCACACCGACGGCGCTGCTGGCGGCGACCGGGCGGGGCGCGGAACTGGGCGTGCTGGTGCGCGGCCCGGAGGTGCTGGAGAGCCTGCGCCGGGTGGACACGGTGGTGATGGACAAGACCGGGACACTGACCACCGGACGGATGGAGCTGGCGGCCGTCACCACCGCCGACGGCCTCGCGCAGGACGAGGCCCTGCGGTTGGCCGGCGCGGTCGAGCACCGCTCCGAGCACCCGATCGGCCGGGCCGTCGCGGCGGCGGCCCGGGAGCGCTGCGGGCCGCCGCCGGCCGTGGACGGCTTCGCGGCCACCACCGGGCTCGGGGTGTCCGGGACGGTCGAGGGCCGGGCCGTGCGGGTGGTGCGGCCGGACGACTCCGTCCTGCCGCCGGCCCTGGCCGAAGCGGCCGCGCAGGCCGCGGAGGAGGGCCGTACGGCCGTCGCGGTCGAGCTGGACGGGCGGCCGGCAGCCGTCCTGGTGGTCGGCGACACCCTGCGATCGGGCAGCTGGCGGGCGCTCCACCGGCTGCGCGGGCTGGGCCTGGAGACCGTCCTGCTGACCGGGGACGGCCCGGGCGCCGCGCGGGCGGTGGCGGCCGAGCTGGGCATCGAGCGGGTGCACGCCTCGGCCTCCCCCGAGCGCAAGGCCGAGGTGGTGGCCGAACTGCGCGCCGCCGGACGGACGGTGGCGGTGGTCGGCGACGGTGTCAACGACGCGGTGGCCCTGGCCTCGGCGGACCTCGGAGTGGCGCTGGCCTCCGGCAGCGACGCCGCGATCGGCGCGGCCGGGCTGACCCTGGTGGGCGGCGACATCGAGGCGGTGGTGGACGCCGTACGGCTGGCGCGGCAGACCCTGGCGACCATCCGGGCCAATCTGCTCTGGGCCTTCGGCTACAACCTGGTGCTGATCCCGCTGGCGGCGGTCGGGCTGCTCAACCCGATGCTGGCGGCGGTCGCGATGTCGCTCAGCTCGCTGCTCGTGGTGGGCAACAGCCTGCGGCTGCGCACCTGGGAGCCGGGGCGGGGACAGCGCCGGGGAGGACGGCGGTGAGGGGCGTGAAGGACAGGAAGGGTGCGAAGGACGTGACAGGTATGACAGGTGTGACAGGTGCGAGGAGCAGGGCGGCGGCGAGGGCCGCCGGGCGTCTCGCGGTGGCCGGCCCGCCGGTCGGCGCGGCGGCCCTGGCCCTGGTCCTGCTCACCGGGTGGACGGCGGTCGGCGGGGCCGGCCGCGCCCTCCCGGTGACGGCCGAACCGGGCTGGGTGCTGCTGCCGACGGCGGGAGCGGCCTCCGCCACGGCGGCCTTCTTCACGGTCCGCAATCCGGGCGATGTTCCCGACGAACTGACCGGCGCCTCCTGGGAGTTCGGCGGCCGGATCACGCCGAAGCGGCACCTGCACCAGGGCGCGGCGGGCCGCTGGGAGCCGGCCTCGGCGCTGCCGGTGCCGGGCCGCGGCGAACTGCGGATGACCCCGGAGGACGCGGACCTGATGATCGCCGGGCCGCCGCCGCTGCGGGCCGGCCAGTGGGTGGAGTTCACCCTCACCTTCCGGCACAGTCCGTCGCTGCGGCTCGCCGCCCAGGTGCTGCCCGCGGCCGAACGGCCGCGCTGACCGTCCCCGAAGGCCCCTGGGGCCGGGGAGACGCTCCGGGAGACGACCGCCCGGGGCAGGGCGCTCGACTCAGGCGGGACGCTCCCCGAGCGTCTCCTCGACCGTCCGCCGCGGGGTCGCCGCACCGGGCGGGCCGTAGCCGGCCCGCAGCACCAGCTGGACGTGGCCCGGCCCGGCGGCCGGGTCGCGCAGCGCCCAGCGAATGTCCGGCCACTCGATCGCCTGGTGCCAAATGGTGAGCCGGACGCCGTGCACCGTGGCCAGCAGCCAGACCCGCTCCAGCGCCTGCCCGGTGCGCAGCCAGTCCAGCGGGCCGTCGCCGGGGGTGGTGAGGGTGCACAGCTGGGGCAGCGCCTCGAACCGCCGGGAGGGCTGCACGGGCGCCTCCGGCGGGCGGCCGGCGAACTCGCGCATCGGCACCCGAGCGTCGTGGTCCTGCGGGCCGAGCGCGGCCTGCGGGATGCCGTCCTCGGCGGTGCCGTCGTCGGACCGCAGCCAGGCGCGGGACTCGGCGACGCGGTCCGGGTCGGCGGCGATGCGGCGCTCGGCCTCGGCGGTCAGCGCCTGCACCCGCCGTACGCCGTCCTCCTCCAGTGCGGCGAGCGCGACGCCCTCCTCGCGGGCGGCGGCCATCAGCTCGCCGATCACCGCCTCGGGGACGTCGCGCTGGGTGAAGGGCTCGCGGCTGGAGTGCCGGGCGGCGATCGCGGGGTAGAGGTCGCGGCCGAAGGGCGTCTCCTCGACGGCCGGCCGGGAGAGGTCGAGCACGGCGAGCAGGCCGGGCTCGGCGGCCTCCGGCAGCAGCCGGACCTGCGGTTCCCGGTCCAGCCGACCGGCCGCCACCCTCAGGTTGAACACGGCCGCGCCGACCGCGATGTGCACCGCGGCGCCGACCGGGTCGGCCAGGGGTACGGAACGCCCGGTGTCGGCGTGCACGGCGAGCCCGCGCCCGTCCGGGGTCGGCACGAAGCGCCAGGGCTGGCTGTTGTGCAGCGAGGGCGCCGCGCCGCCGGCCGCGGCGAGCAGGCGCAGGTCGGCCGTACTGAGCATCTGGGTGAGAGCCGGGTCGAGCGTCATGGCGATCCACTCCTTCAACCGCGAGGCTTCGGCTTCAACTGCGGGGTTCGGCTGCACGGGGCCCGCGGGTCCCGCTGCTTTCGAGCGTGCGCGCCCCGACCGGTCCGGGGACAGGGCCCAAGGGCCCCGTCCTCGCGGCCGCCGGGCCGGGGCCACCCGCTCGGGAGGCCCCGGCGGGAGGCGGTCGGGCCCGTCCGGTGGATCGGGACGGGGGCGGATCCACCGGACGGGCCGTCCATCACCCGTGCGGAACGACCGCGACGGGGGCCTCGGCGTGGTGCAGGACGGCGTGCGCGACCCGGCCGAGCCGGGGCCCGAACTCGACCGGGCGGCGGCCCCGGCCGACCACGACCAGCGCGGCGCCGGCGGAGGCCTCGACCAGGGCGCGGGCGGCGCCGATCTGCACGTCCTCGACCACCTCCACCTCCGGGTGCTGCTCGCGCGGACCGGCCAGGGCGAGCGAGAGCAGCTTGGCCTCCAGCGCCTCCAGCTGGGCGAGCTCGGCCGCCGGGACGGCGCCGCCCGCGTAGCCGAACACCGGCGGCAGCTCCCAGCCGTGCACCGCCCGGACCCGGGCGCCGCGCAGGGCCGCCTCCCGGAAGGCGAAGGCGAGCACCTCGGTCTCGGGGGTGTGGGCGTCGACGCCGACCACCACCTCGCCCGCGCCGGCCTCGCCCTCCTCGCGCACCACGACCAGTGGCACGGTGCTGCGCCCGGCCACCGACATGCTGACCGAGCCCAGCAGCAGGCCGGTGAAGCCGCCGCGGCCGCGCGAGCCGAGCACCAGCAGCTCCGCCTCCGCGGCGGCGGCCAGCAGGCCGTCCACCGGTGCGTCCAGGACGGCGTCGGTCTCCACGGCCAGGTCGGGGTGCCGGCCGCGGATGTCCGCGGCGGCCTCGGCGAGGGTGCGGCGGACGGCCTCGGGCAGGTCGTCCGCGTCGGCGAAGGAGGACACGCCGTCGGTCAGCCACGGCCAGGCGTGCACCAGGCGCAGCGAGGCGCCCCGGCGCACCGCCTCGGCGGCGGCCCAGTGGGCGGCCGCGGCGCTCTGCGGCGATCCGTCGACCCCGGCCAGCACGGTTGACGTCATGACTGTTCCTCCACACTGTCGACAGGTCGTCGACGCTCGGCGGTTCGGTGCGGGCCGCGGTGTGCTCTGACGCCCCGTCCGCTCCTCCCCCACCCTGGCAGCGACGCGCGGCCCGGCGGCAGAGGCCTCAGGACCCTGCGCGGCGGGACGAAAGGCCCGCCCGAGGGAGCCTACGGCCGACCCCGCCGTCCCCACCACCGACACCGGGGCACTACCGTGAACACGGCAATCCCGCTGGTCGGACGGCACCCGAGTCGGGTCGGGCGGTGGGGGCGGCCGTCCGCGGGGCGGACGGGGCGCGTCCGGACGGTGGACGGGCCGGTCAGGGCAGCACGACGAGGAGGACAGCGGTGGGCGGAGCGGACGGCAGCGCGGCGGGTGGCGGCGCGCGGATGCCACGGCTGCGCCTGGACGAGCTGCTGGAGGAGCTCCAGTGGCGGATCGACGCGGCGCGCGGCACCCAGAACCGGGTGCACAGCCTGTTGGAGGCGGTGCTGGCGGTCGGGCGGGAGCTGGACCTGGCGCAGGCGCTGCACCGGATCGTGGAGGCCGCCGCCGATCTGGTGGACGCCCGGTACGGGGCGCTCGGGGTGATCGGGCCGGACGGGCACACGCTGTCGCAGTTCCTGACGGTGGGCCTGACGGAGGAGGAGATCGCCGAGATCGGCCCGCCGCCGTCGGGCCGGGGCATCCTGGGCGAGCTGATCCGCGAGCCGCGGCCGCTGCGCTGCCCGGTGCTGTCCGACCACCCGGCCTCGGTGGGCTTCCCGTCGAACCATCCGCCGATGCACACCTTCCTGGGGGTGCCGGTGCGGGTGCACGGCGAGGTGTTCGGCAACCTCTACCTGACGGACAAGCGCGGCGGGCTGGACTTCGACGAGGACGACGAGGCGGTGATCTCCACGCTGGCGGTCGCGGCCGGTGTGGCGATCGACAACGCCCGGCTGTACGAGGAGGCGCAGCTGCGTCAGCGCTGGCTGCGGGCGAGCACCGAGATCACCCGCAGTCTGCTGTCGGGGGCGCCGCGGCTGGAGGTGGTCGAGCTGATCGCCCGTCGGGCGCGGGAGATCTCGGGCGCCGAGCTGGCGGACGTCTCGGTGGCGCTGGCCGGTCCGGAGGAGCGGGCCGAGGAGTTGACGGTGGAGGTCGCGCTGGGTGGCACGCCGTCCGCGCGGCTGGGGGTGACGGTGCCGGTGGACGGCACGCTGTCGGGTGCCGCGTACGCCTCCGGCTCGCCGGCCACCAGTGACGAGCTGGCCTGCGACACCCGCTTCCCGGCCGGTCCGGCGGGCCGCTTCGACGGGCTGGGCGCGGCGGTGGCGGTGCCGCTGGGTACGGGTACCGGGTACGGGCGGGGCGTGCTGCTGCTGGCCCGGGCGCAGGGTCAGCCGGCGTTCGGGCCGGAGGAGACCGGTCCGCTGCTGGGCTTCGCCGACCAGGCGGCGCTGGCCCTGGAGCTGGCCGAACGGCGGCGTGACGCCGAGCAGTTGAACCTGCTGGAGGACCGCGACCGGATCGCCCGGGACCTGCACGACCTGGCGATCCAGCGGCTGTTCGCGACCGGGATGACGCTGCAGAGCGCGGGCCGGCTGATCGAGAGCCGGGCGGCGGCGGACCGGGTGGCCCGGGCGGTGGCCGACCTGGACGAGACCATCAAGATCATTCGCTCGACCATCTTCGGTCTGCGCGCCCACAGCGAGCCCGACCGCGGCCTGCGCGCCCGCGCCACCCGGGTGGTCACCGACGCCCAGGGCCCGCTCGGCTTCCCGCCCCGGCTGAGCATGGAGGGCCTGCTGGACACCGACGTGCCGCAGGAGCTGGCCGGGCACGTGGTCGCGGTCCTCGCCGAGGCGCTCAGCAACGCCGCCCGGCACGCCAAGGCATCCCGGGTCGAGGTGACGCTGCGCGCCCTGGCCGGGCGGGTGGCGCTGAGCGTGACGGACGACGGCGTCGGCGTGCCCGAGGGCGGGCGGCGCAGCGGGCTGCGCAACCTGGCCGAGCGCGCCGACCGGGTCGGCGGCTCCTTCACCGTCGACCCGGCCGAGGGCGGCGGCACCCGGCTGGTCTGGGAGGCCCCGATCGGGTCCTGAGGTCCTCCCGCCACCTGCCACCCGCCTCCCGTCAGCCGTCAGCCGTCAGCCGTCAGCCGTCAGCCGCGCAGGGCGGGCAGGGTGCGCAGGAAGCCGAGGAGGTGGCTGTTGAACTCCTCCGGCCGTTCCATGTTGGGGTAGTGCCCGGTGCCCTCGACGATCACCGCGCGGCCTTCGACGACGGTGCGCACGACCCGTTCGGCCAGGTTGATGTGGTCCACCGAGTCGATGCCGCCGTTGATCGCCAGCAGCGGGACGGTGATCCCGGTGAGCCGCTTCCAGGTGTCGGTCACCGGCACCAGGTACTGGGGCTCGTCGGGGGTGTGCTTGGCAACGGTGCTCCGGGTCATCTCCTTGAGCCGGCGCACCACCTCCGGGTCGACCTCGTCCAGGCGGCGGTGCGGCCCGGAGGCGAGGCTGGTGAAGGAGTCGAGCCAGGCTTCGGCGTCGCCCTCGGCGAGCGCGGCGGTCTGGTGGGCGGCGAGTTCGCCGAGCCACGGGTCGGTGAACTCGGATTCGCTGGTGCCGTTGCCGCTGATCACCAGGGCGCGGACCAGTTCGGGGTGTTCGAGGGCGAGGTCGAGGGCGATCGTCCCGCCCATGGAGAGCCCGATCACGGTCACCGGGCCCAGGCCGAGGTGGCGCAGCAGGTCCGCCAGGTCGTCGGCGGGGCGGAAGGGCCGGCCGGCGTTGTCGGAGGCGCCGTGGCCGCGGGTGTCCGGGGCGATCACCCGGTATTCGGGCAGCAGGGCGGGGAGTTGGTCGGCCCAGCTCCGGCGGTCCAGCAGGCCGCCGTGCAGCAGCACCAGGGGTTCGCCCGTACCGGCGTCGAGGTAGGCGAGGCGGCCGTGGCCGCTGTCGAAGGTACGCAGGTCAAAGGTCTGTTCGGAGGAATCGGAGTACGTCATGACGAAAATTTTAGGTCGGGTGACCTATATTTGTCTCCATGAGCCCCACATCCGTCGAAGATCTCCCCCCGCACCCCACCTTCCCCTCGGACCGCCTCAGCCACAACCCCGACGGCCCCGTCCTGCTGGTCGGCGGCTACGGCACCGTCGGCGCCGAACTCGCCCGACTCGCCTCCCCCACCTGGCCGTTGCTGCTCACCGGCCGTTCCGAGCAGCGCGGCGCCGCCCTCGCCGCCGAACTGGACGACACCACCGTCCGCCGCTGGGACCTCGCCGACCCCAAGCCGTTCACCGCCGCCGTACGGGCCGTGGTCGGGGTGGTCAACGACCCGGACGACCGGGTGCTGCGGGCCGCCGTCCGCGCGGGCGTACCGTACGTGGACGTCACCCGCTGGACCGCCCGGCTCCAGCGCGCGGCCACGCTCGCCGCCCTGCTGCGCCCGACCGCCCCGGTGCTGCTCTCCTCGGCCTGGATGGGCGGGGTGACCAGCCTGGTCGCCGCCGCCCTGGCGGACCGGCTGGGCGGGGCCGAGCGGATCGAGACCGCCATCCGCTGGGACCTCGCGGACCGGGCCGGCGCCGACTCGGTGGAGTTCATGGACCGCCTGGGACTCGACTACGAGGTGATCCAGGACGGCCGACGCCGCTCCGTCGCCCCGCTCAGCCACCCGCGGACCGTCCGCATCGGCGACACCCCGACCCTGGTCGCCGGGATCGACACCCCCGAGCAGTTCACCCTCCCGCTCACGCTGGGCGCCACCACCGCCGCCACCCGGATCGGCTTCAGCTCCCGCTCCTCCACCACCGCCCTGCTCGCGGCCCGGCACGCCGGCTTCTTCCGCTGGGGCCGCGGCGACCGCTGGGAGCCGGCCCGCCGCGCCCTGCTCCACTCCCCCGGCGAGGGCGGCACCGCCCTGGTGCGCACCGACGTCGCCTCCGGCGGAGGCGCCCTCACCGCCACCGTCGAGGACCGGGGCGGCCAGGCCCGGCTCACCGCCGTCGGCGCCCTGCTGGCGCTGCGCCGGGCGCTCGGCGCGGACGGCGCCCCGCCGCCCGCCGGGGTGGCCTTCCCCGAGCAGACCCCGCGCCCCGGGCAGGTCCTGGAGGACCTGGCGGCCCTGGGCGTCACCGTCACCGTCACGGCCACCGGGGCCGACGGGCGGCGCGGCACGGCGGCGGCGGCATGAGCAGCGTCCGGGGCCTGAGCGGCAAGGGCGCCCAGCGGCGGGAGCAACTGCTGGACACCGCGGAGGAGTTGCTCGTCACCGCGGGCGGCACCGAACTGTCCATGCGAGCGGTGGCCGCCGCCGCGGGCGTCCGCCTCGGCCACCTCCAGCACTACTTCCCGACCCACGCCGAGCTGGTGGCCGCCGTGCTGGAGCGCGTCCTCGCCCGCTCGGTGGAACGGCTCGCGCCGCTGCTCGACCCGGGCCGCGACGAGGACGCCCTGCTCCGCGAACTGCTCGCCGAGCAGCAGGACGTGCGCCTGGTCCGCCTGTTCGCCGAGCTGTGGGCGCTGGCCGCCCGCGACCCCTCGGTGGCCGCCACCGTCCGGGCCTTCTACGACCGCTACCGGGAGCTGGTCGCCTGCTTCCTCGCCGAACGCCAACCGGCCCTGACGGAGGAGGAACGGCACGCCCGCGCCCAGGTGTTCGTCATGCTGATCGAGGGCGCCTCGCTCTTCCGCTCCGGCCTGGCCGGCACCGCGGACGCCGCGGCGGACGCCGAACTCCTGCGCACCGCCCTGGCGTTGCTGGGGCCATGAGGACGCCTCGGGGCCGCCGGCTCAGGCCAGGCACCGGCCGATGACCAGTTCCGGGCGAATGCGGATGCGGACCGTGCCGCCCGGATCGGCCGTCCTGGCCGCCGGGCGGACCTGCGCGCGGCCGAGGACGGTGACGAACCAGCCGGAGCCGTCCCGGCCGTCCACCTCGTCGGCCTCGAAGGCGATCACCGCGCCGTCCACCGCCCGGGCCAGTTCGGAGCCGGCCGGCGCCGAGAGCAGTACACCGCCCGGGGCCAGCCGGAACGGCACCGGCAGGACGGCCGGGAGGGCGTCGACCGTGTAGACCACCCGGCCGACCTCGGCCCGGGCCAGCAGCTCCAGCGACCGCTTCCGGTCGAGTTCGCGCAGTTCCGGCAGGTCGGGCCGGTCCTGCGGAACGGAGCGGCCGGACGAAACGGGCCGGTCGAACAGAACGGGCCGGTCGAACGGAACGGGGCCGTCGTACCCGACGGCCGGGGTGGCCGGGACGGGCAGGGCAGCCGGACCGGGCGGGTCGTACGGGACGGGCCGGGGGGACGGGACGTGGTCGCGGTTCATGCGAGCGATGCTCGCCCGGGCGCGGGCCGGGCCGCGAGGGCCGATGGTCCCGGCCGGGCCCGGCGAGAGCCCCGCCCGGCGGGCCGTCGGCCCCGGGCCCCAGGCCCGGGACCGAAGGACCGTTCGGCCCCGAACGGCACCGAACGGCCGCAACCGGTGCCGAACGGCCGCGAACCGCGCCGAACGGCCGGGCTCAGCCCCGGCCGGTGCGCAGCACGGAGGGCTGCGCGGCCGCGGAGGCCTGGCGCAGCTCGGTGGCGATCAGGGCGGCCTGCACCCGCCGCTCGACGCCGAGCTTGGCGAGCAGCCGCGACACATGGTTCTTGACGGTCTTCTCCGCGAGGTAGAGCCGCTCGCCGATCTGCCGGTTGGTCAGGCCCTCGCCGATGAGTTCGAGGACCTCCTGCTCGCGCGCGGTCAGGCCCGGTCCGGTGGTGACCGGCTGGGCGGGTTCGGCGTCGCTGCGCAGGCGGTTCAGGAGGCGGGTCGCGGCGCCGGGGTCGAGCATCGAGCGGCCGGAGGCGACGGTGCGAACGGCGGCGACCAGGTCGGTCCCGCTGATCTGCTTGAGCACGTACCCGGCGGCGCCCGCCATCACGGCGTCCAGCAGCGCCTCCTCGTCGTCGAAGGAGGTCAGCATCAGGCAGGCCAGCCCGGGCATCCGCGAGCGCAGCTCACGGCAGACCGAGACGCCGTCACCGTCGCCCAGCCGGACGTCCAGCACAGCCACGTCGGGCCGCAGCGCGGGCACCCGGACGAGCGCCTGCTCGGCCGTCGCCGCCTCCCCGACCACCTCCAGGTCCGGCTCGCAGTCCAGCAGGTCGTGCACCCCGCGGCGCACCACCTCGTGGTCGTCCAGCAGGAACACCCGGACCGGTGCCGGGGCCCCGGCACCCTCCGTCTTGGTCGCCATCACGCGGCTCCACCTTCGTCGCACCCCCGCACACTCCCAGCGGGGCCCAGGGCATCATCCCCCGGACCCGGCCGCGGGCCCAGGGCCCAACGGCCCCATTCCGGCCGGGCCACACGGCCCGGGCCGGGCCGGGGCCGGTCCTGCGGTTCTCTTCAGGTCTCTTCAGGTCTCTTCAGGGTCCGCCGGACCGCTCGGGAGGCGCGCCGGCCCAAGCGTCCTCAGCGCCCCTGCCGCCGTATGTTCCCGAGCCCCATCAGCAGGAAGGCGAGCGCGACACCCGCGCCGCTGACCGCCGCGAGCACCACCCGGGGCACGACCTCGCCGCCGCCGGACACCAGGATGGCGACCGCCCCGAGCGAGGCGACGGCCGCGCCGACCACCAGCCACCCGGCCAGGGCCAGGGCCAGGGCCGGCGGCCGGTGGGAGCGCGGGGCGGGCCCGACGTCCAGGGCGGCCCAGCGGGCCGCCGTCTCCTTCACCTCCCGGCGGCGGTCCCACAGCGCCCGCAGCCGCAGCGCCGTGCCGCCGACCAGTCCGGCGAGCGCGATCTGTGCGGCGGGCCGCCAGTCCGGCACGACGAGCAGCAGCCCGCCCGCGAGCGCGAGCCCGGCCCACCACAGCACGCAGGCCGCGGCGGCCGTGCGGGTGGAGCGGGGCCGGTCGGCGCCGGCCTGGAGGTCGGCGATGGCGGGCAGGTACCAGACACAGCCGCTCGCGGTGAGGGCGGCGGTGCCGATGGCGAGAACGGCGTGGTTCACGACCCGGCCTTCCTGGTCACGAAGGGGTGGGGAGAAGGGGAGAAGTGGGCCGTCCCCGCCCGCCCGGGGGCAGCGACGCGGGCGGGGACGGCGTTCGAGGGGCGGGCTCAGCCGCCCGAGGAGGGTGAATCGCTGGACGCGGCGGCCTCGGAGGGCCGGGCCTTGACCGCGACGGCGGCGGCCGCCCGGTCCGCCCGGCTCAGCGGCCGGTCGTACTTCGTCGGCTCCACGTCGCCCAGGTGCGTGGCGGGCTTGCCGCTGTGCGCCAGGACGTCCATGGCCGCGATGTCCGGGTGGTGGAGGTCGAAGGCCGGGGATTCGGAGCGGATCCGCGGCAGCTTGACGAAGTTGTGCCGCGGCGGCGGGCAGGAGGTGGCCCACTCCAGCGAGCGGCCCCAGCCCCACGGGTCGTCCTCGGTGACCTTCTCGCCGTACTTGGCGGTCTTCCAGATGTTGTAGAGGAACGGCAGGATCGACAGGCCGAGCAGGAACGAGCCGATGGTGGAGAAGGTGTTCAGGGTGGTGAAGCCGTCCGAGTCCAGGTAGTCCGCGTACCGGCGCGGCATGCCCTCGGCGCCCAGCCAGTGCTGGACCAGGAAGGTCGCGTGGAAGCCGACCGTCAGGGTCCAGAAGGTGATCCGGCCGAGCCGCTCGTCGAGCTTCTTGCCGGTCATCTTCGGCCACCAGAAGTGGAAGCCGGCGAACATCGCGTAGACCACGGTGCCGAACAGCGTGTAGTGGAAGTGGGCGACCACGAAGTACGAGTCGGAGACGTGGAAGTCGATCGGCGGGGCCGCGAGCAGCACGCCGGTCAGGCCGCCGAACAGGAAGGTGACCAGGAAGCCGACCGTCCAGAGCATCGGTGTCTCGAAGCTCAGCGAGCCCCGCCACATGGTGCCGACCCAGTTGAAGAACTTCACCCCGGTCGGGACGGCGATCAGGAAGGTCATGAAGGAGAAGAACGGCAGCAGCACCTGCCCGGTGACGTACATGTGGTGCGCCCACACCGTCACCGACAGGCCCGCGATGGCCACCGTCGCGGCGATCAGGCCGGAGTAGCCGAACATCGGCTTGCGGCTGAACACCGGGATGACCTCGGAGACGATCCCGAAGAACGGCAGCGCCAGGATGTACACCTCCGGATGCCCGAAGAACCAGAACAGGTGTTGCCAGAGCATCGCCCCGCCGTTGGCCGGGTCGAAGACGTGGGAGCCGAACTTGCGGTCGCACTCCAGCGCCAGCAGCGCGGCGGCCAGCACCGGGAAGACCAGCAGCACCAGCACCGAGGTGAGCAGCACGTTCCAGCAGAAGATGGACATCCGGAACATGGTCATGCCCGGAGCGCGCATGCAGATGATGGTGGTGATGAAGTTGACGGCGCCGAAGATGCTGCCGAAGCCGGACAGCGTCACGCCCATGATCCACATGTCGGCGCCGACGCCGGGCGAGTGGATCGCGTCGGACAGCGGAGCGTAGAGGAACCAGCCGAAGTCGGCGGCGCCCTGCGGGGTCGCGAAACCGGCCGCGGCGATCAGCGAGCCGAACATGAACAGCCAGTAGGACAGCATGTTCAGGCGCGGGAAGGCGACGTCCGGCGCACCGATCTGGAGCGGCATGATCCAGTTGGCGAAGCCGGTGAACAGCGGCATGGCGAACAGCAGCAGCATCACCGAGCCGTGCATGGTGAAGGCCTGGTTGAACTGCTCGTTGGAGAGGATCTGCGTTCCGGGCCGGGCGAGTTCGGCGCGCATGACCAGGGCGAGGATGCCGCCGATCAGGAAGAACGCGAACGACGACACCAGGTACATGGTGCCGATCGTCTTGTGGTCGGTGGTGGTCAGCAGTCTGACCAGGGCCGAACCGGGCCTCCTGGCCCTGGCCGTCCCTGCTGGGAGGGCCGTTGGCGGTGAGGTGGGGTCGCCCTGTGCCTGGGTGGCGCTCAAGGACGCACTCCTTCGGAACGTCGTGCGAATGGATGGCGCTCCATGATCCGAACAGGCGCCCTCCGCGCCCCAGGGCCCTTCGGCCCGCCCGCCCGGGGCCGCTGGGCCCGAGTTCCCGGGCCCCGACCGGGACCTCCCGACCGCGCACCCGGGACCTCCCGGCCGGCCGACCAACACCTCCCGGCCGCCCGTCCGGCACGTCCTGACCGGCCGTCGGGCAGCCGCGTTGCCCGGATCGCCGCCCACTCGGGCCGCGCTCACCGCGGCGCGGAGCCCCGGTCGAGAACCGCCGGAACGCGCCCTTCCCCACCGCCCCGTACGCCCGCCCGGCGGCGCCCCGCGGGCCGCCCGTCCACCCGGCCCGACCGGGCCCCGCCGCCCCGGCCGACCTGCCGGAACGGCGACCGCGCAGCCGTACGGACCCCACCGTCGCCCCCCGCCGCGGGGCCCCGGTCATGGGCCCGGGGGGAGCGGAGCCGTCCGATTCCGCGGCCTTCAGCGCCGATCGGCCGTCAAGTAGCCTGCGCCCACACCGCACCGCCGCATCCGCACCCCGGCCGCCCCGCCGACCGCAGCCCCGCCACCTGCCACCCGCCACCTGCCACCTGCCACCTGCCACCTGCCACCTGCCACACCGTTGCCGCGAACGCCCAAGCCCAAGTCCGCGCCCGCACCCACGCGCACGCCCCGGAGGTACGCCGATGCCCCTGGCCCAGCCCGCCACCCCCGCCCGGCTGCGCTTCGCCGTCCTCGGCACGCTCACCGGGGAGGCCGACGGCCGCCCGCTGGCCCTCGGGCCGCTGAAGCAGCGGCTGGTGCTGGCCGTCCTGCTGAGCCGCGCCAACACCGCCGTCCCGGTCGACCTGCTCACCGACGCGGTGTGGCCCGAGGAGCCGCCGCGCACCGCCCGGAAGAACCTCCAGGTCTACGTCTGCACCCTGCGCACCCTGCTCGGCCGCGGGGACGGGCCCGACCGGCTGGTGCACTCGGCCGCCGGCTACCTGCTGCGGGTCGCCGAGCCCGAGTTGGACCTGCTGCGGTTCCGCGCCCTGGCCCGGGCCGGCCGGGCCGCCGCCGACGGCGGAGCCCTCGCCCCCGCCGCCCGGCTGCTGCGCCAGGCGCTCGACCTCTGGCAGGGCCCGCCGCTCGCCGATCTGCGCCGCTCGCCGGCCGTCGAGGCGGAGGCGGAGCGGCTGGAGGCTCGCTGCCTGGGCGTCCACGAGGACTGGGCGGAGACCGAGTTGGAGCTCGGCAACCCCGGGGCCGTCGCCGAGGACCTCGCCGAGCTCGCCGAGCGCCACCCGCTGCGCGAGCGCCTCCAGGCCGCCCGGATGAACGCCCTGCACCTGTCCGGCCGCCAGGCCGAGGCGCTCGCCGTCTACGACACCCACCGCCAGTTGCTCGCCCGGGAGTTGGGGCTGGAGCCGAGCCCCGCGCTGACCGCCCGCTACCGGGAGCTGCTCGCCCGCGGCCGCTCCCTGCCCACCGCCGCCCGCCCGGAGCGCGGCGCCGGGCCGAACGGCGCCGCGCTGCTGCCCGCCGACACCGCCGACTTCACCGGAAGAACCGACGAACTGCGCTGTCTCGTCGACGAGTTGGGCGAGGGCGGCGGGCGCGTCGCGGTGCTCTCCGGCCCGGCCGGCTGCGGCAAGACCGCGCTCGCCGTGCACGCCGGCCACCTGCTCGCCGACCGCTTCCCGGACGGCCGGGTGCTGGTCCGGCTGCGCGCCGAGGACGGCACCGCCCGCCCCCTGCCCGAGGTGCTCGCCGAACTCGCCGTCCTCACCGGCCGCCCGGGCGCCGCACCCGTCGCACCCGTCGGAGCCGTTCGGCTCGCCCCCGCCCAAGGCCGCGACCACGCCCCCGACCACGCCCCCGGCCCCGGCCCCGGCCCCGGCGACACGGCCCGGGCCGCCGCCCTCTGGCGCGCCTCGCTCGCCGGGCGCCGGCTGCTGCTGATCCTGGACGACGCCCCGGGCGAGGCCGTGGTCCGCGAGCTGCTGCCGGGCTTCGGCCCGAGCGCCGTGCTGGTCACCTCCCGCAGCCAGCTGGCCGGCCTCGCCTCGGTGCGCCGCGTCGCCGTCCCGCCGCTCGCCCCCACCGAGGCCCTGGACCTGCTCGGCCGGATCGTCGGCACCGGCCGGACCGGCGCCGACCGCGCCGCAGCCGCCCGGATCGTGGCCGCCTGCGGGCTGCTGCCGCTCGCCGTCCGGGTCGCGGGCACCCGGCTGGCCGTGCTGCGCCACCTCCCGCTCGCCGAGTACGCGGCCCGGCTGGAGGACCCGGCGGGCGCCCTGGACGAACTGGTCGCCGGGGACGTCACCGTCCGCGCCCGGCTGGACTCCGGCTGGCACGACCTCACCGACCGGGAACGGCTCGCCCTGGCCCGGCTCGCCGCCCTGCCGCTCGCCCTGCTCTTCACCCTCCCCGAGGCCGCTGCCGCCCTCGGCCGGCCCGAGCGGCTCGCCCTGCGCACCCTGGAGGCGCTCACCGACACCGGGGCGGTGACCTCCCCCACCGGCGAGGTCACCGCCCACGCCGCCCTGTACGCCCTGCCGCGGCTCACCCATCTGCACGCCCGCGAACGCGCGGTGGAGGCCGTGCGGGCGCCGGCGCCGACGTGACGGCCGCGCCCGTGGGGCACCGGCGCCGACCTGACGGCCGCGCGGTCCGCTCATCCCAGGGTCAGCAGGTCCAGCACGTCCGCCCGCGGCTCCTCCGGCCCCTCCTCCAGCCCGCTCAGCGCCAGCAGCACCCCCGCCGCGCCCGTGTGCAGATCGGCCGAGAAGCGCCTCAGCCGCATCCCCGGCACCAGCAGCCCCTCCGGCCGGGCCACCAGGTGCCACTGGAGCTTGCGCACCTGCCCGAGCACGGCCTCCCGCGCGGGCGCCCCGCCCAGCCGGTCCAGCGCCAGCGTCAGCCCGACCCGCCCGCGGAACAGGCCCGGCTCCCGGATGAACCCGGGCGCGCAGACCTTGCGCACGTCCGCCAGGAAGGCCTCCCCGCCCGGCAGCTCCGCGTGCTCCAGGAACTCCCGCACCACCAGCGCGATCCCGCTGCTGCCCCGGTCCAGGTAGGCCAGCCGGCGCCCGGCCTCCAGCACCTGCACCGACCCGTCGGGCACCCGGACGCACCCGGCCACGGCCCGTTCCAGCGCGGTCCGCCCGGAGTCGAGCAGCCACCGCTCGCCGGTCCGCCGGTACAGCCGCAGCTGGAGCAGCGCGATCCCCGCCAGCCCGTACAGCAGCCCGGCGGCCGCCGGCTCGTCCAGCCCGGGCACCGGCTCGCCGCGCAGCACCGCGGCCAACTCCCGTGCGTCGTCCAGCGCGTGGGCCAGTTCCCGGGGGCGGTCCAGCGCGTGCGCCAGCCGCAGCCGGGCGAGCGCCGCGCCGGCCCGGCCGCCGAACAGGCCCGCCTCCCGGGCCGGGCGGGCGGTGCGGGTGCGCCCGAGCAGCTCCTCCGCCTCCTCCGTCAGGCCGATCCGGGCCAGCACCAGCGCGATGCCGAGCGGCCCGTCGTACAGTCCGCCGGTTCCCGGGCGGTCGGCCCGCCGGCGCACCGCGGCGACCAGCCAGTCCGCGTACTCCTGCGGCCGGTCGGCCCCGGCACGGTGCAGTGCGTACAGCACCCCCGCCGCGCCGTGCGACACGCCCGTACCGCCGTCGGCGAACCCGGCCACGTCCCCGGGGAAGAGCCGGTCCGGCCGGTCCGGGGTGGCGCCCGCGTGCAGGCCCGCGACCAGCTCCCGGCGCACCGGGTCCAGCGAGGGCCCGGCCAGCAGCTCCCGCCCGCGCCGCTCGCTCGCCGACTCCACCAGGGCCACCGCTCCAGGGCGCACCGGCCCCTCCTCCGTCCCGAGTCCGAACCACTCGCGCGCCCGCCGCTCCAGTGCCGGGAGTTTGCCCGGGTCGAGGTCGGCCAGTTCCAGCACCGGCGTCAGCAGCATCAGCCAGGTGGCCCAGAGCAGCCAGCGGTCGGCCTCGGCGCCGGTCAGTCCGGGCGGGACGTGCTGTCCGGCCGCGCCGGCCACCGGCACCCGCCGGTCGTCCAGCGCGGCCGCGTACTCGAAGTCCACCAGCACCACCGACCCGTCCGGCCGGAGCACCACGTTGGCCGGGTGGAGGTCCCCGAACCGCACGCCCCGCCCGTGCAGGGCGGCGAGCGCCTGCTCCAGCCCCGCCACCACCCGGCCCACCCACCGCGCGTACCGGGCGCGCTGCTCCGGTGTGCAGTCCTGGTGGACCAGCGGGTAGCGCCGGATCGCCTCGGTGAACAGCTGGACGCCCTCGATGTGCTCCTGCACCAGGAAGGTGTGCTCCCACACCGTGCGCACCTCGTGCAGCCGCGGCACGCACGCCAGCCCGGCCAGCCGCTCCAGTGCCCACTGCTCGCGCCGCAGCCGGGTCAGGGCGTCCGCCCCGGCGCCGTCCAGCCCGGTGTGCGGGCGGGCCTCGCGCAGCACCACCCGCTCCCCCGTGCCGTGCCGCTCGGCGAGGTAGATCCCGCCGGCGTTGGAGAACCGGAGCACCTCGACGATCCGGTACGGCAGGTGCCCGCGGGCCGCCGCCCGGGCGGCCAGGTGCGGGCGCAGCGCGGCCGGCGGCTCGACCCACCCGGGCAGCCGGAAGGCCGGCTCGCGAGGGTCGGGCACGAGCGCGCCGGAGGGGTCGCGCAGGGCCGGGACGACCCGCCCGGCCGCGTCCTGGCACCACAGTTCGACGAAGGCCCCGTAGCGCGCGAACACCGGGGCGTCGCCGATCCGCAGGTCGGTGAGCACGTACGGCCCGGGGAAGCCGTCCAGCGCCCGCGCCAACTCCTCGGCCAGGGTGAGGAACTCGCCCTCCGTGGCCGGGTAGACGGTGATGAACTTGCCGCTGCTGCCGCGCCCCGCGAACTTGCCGTTCGTCACCGCCAGCGCCGCCGGGCCGCGCAGGAACTTGAACGCGACCCGGCGGTCGAGGCAGATCCGGGCGACGGCCTCCAGCGTCCGCTCGGCGCGCTCCCGCACCGCCGACACGTGCAGCTTCCAGCCCTGTTCCGGCAGCCGGGAGTCGGCCGACCGGACCTCGGGCCGCAGCACCGTCCACAGTCCGCGCTGCTCCCGCCGCCAGCCCGCGGGCGGCTCGCCGAGGCCCGGCGGGTAGCGGTTCGCCCCGTCCCGCAGCCGTCCGGGGGTGTCGTAGTACATCGGATCGGCGAGGCAGTACAGCTGGGTCTCGTGGGCGCCGGCCATGGGGTCTCCTGTTCCGAAGTCCTGCGGGAGCGGGCGGTGTTCAGACGACCGGGCGCGGCCGCGGTCCGCGCCGGACCGGCGGCGCCCAGGTGACCGCGGCCGCGCAGAGCGCGATCGCGAGGGCCAGCAGGGCGAAGGTCCGGGTGCCGCCGAGCGAGCCGAGCAGGGTGCCGGCGGCCAGCGGGCCGAACGGCTGGACCAGGGTGGACAGGAAGCCGGCCGCGCTCTGCACCCGGCCGATCCGGTCGGGCGGCGCCGCGATCAGCATGCCGGAGACGAAGCCGATGCTGGCGACGGTGGACAGGCACATGCAGGCCGCGCAGAGCAGTCCGATCAGCAGCGGCACCCGGGTGAGCACCAGGACCCCGGCGGTGAGCGCGCAGGCCCAGCAGGCGAGCGCGACCAGGCTGCCGTCCCGGACCCGGGCGCCGAGCCGGGGAGCCAGCAGCGCGCCGGCCAGGGCGCCGGCCGCGGTGCAGGAGACGACCGTGCCGCCGCCGACGCCGGAGCGGCCGCCGTCGGAGGCGACGGCCAGGGTGGCGAACATCAGCGCGCTGAACGCGAAGTTCATCCCGAGGCCGAAGATCAGCAGCAGGGTGCGCAGATAGGGCCGCTGCCAGATGAAGGCCAGTCCGGCGGTCAGCTCGGCCCGGCCGAGCACCGGCCCGTTCCTCGCGGCGGGCAGCGAGCGGGTCCGCATCAGCGCCACGCAGACGGTGGACAGCAGCAGTCCGACGCCCTCGGCGAGGAACGGCAGCACCGGGTGCCAGGCGAACAGCGCCCCGCCGCCGAGCGGTCCGATCAGCCGGGCGGCCGCGCCGCGCGCCTGCATCCGGGAGGAGGCCTCGCGGGCCTGCCCGGCGGGCACCACCGCGCGCAGCAGCCCGCCCGCGGCGGGCCCGTGGACGCCGGTGATCAGCGCCCCGGCGGCGGCGACCAGCAGGACCAGCGGCAGCGGGGTGTGCCCGCGCAGCACGGCGACGACCAGAGCGCCGACCGCGAGCAGGCCGAGGACGTCGCAGATCCGCATCAGCCGGCGCCGCTCGACCCGGTCGGCGAGCACCCCGCCGGGCAGCATGGTGAGCAGCAGCGCGCCGACCGAGACGGTGCCGACGGCGCCCGCCCGGGCGGCCGATCCGGTCTCCCGCAGGACCAGCAGCGGCAGGGCGATCGAGGCGAGTTGGGAGCCGAGCGAGGCCAGCAGGCCGCCGGCCCAGAGCAGCCGGAAGTCCCGGTTGCGGGCGAGCGGGGTGGGCTCCATGGCCGTCCTCCGTGGTCGGGCGGGGGCACCCGCGGGGGTGCGGATCGGGCCGGGGCGGTCCCGTCCCGGCGGGACCGCCCCGGAGGCCTTCGGCGGCCGGCGGCCGGGGGCGGCGGTGCGTCCGCCCCCGTGCCCGGCCCGGCGTGCGGACTCCGGTCAGGCGGAGGTCTCGGCGCCGGCGACGTAGCTGATCAGGCTGAAGCAGTTGCCGTCGGAGGCTTCGCTCAGGACCTTCATCGACTGGAGGTCCAGGATGTTGGCCACGTGCGCCTCGACCTCCGGGCCCTCCTCGCCGCTCTCGCCGACGTTCCGCTGCTCCATGTTCTCGGCCATGGTCGAACTCCCTTCCGCATGGGGGGTGGTGACGGCGACGGCGGGCGGC